>CAYVVR010000112.1:0-9552 GCA_964454655.1 uncultured Planctomycetaceae bacterium
CCTCGGCCCTCGACATGCGGATTTTCGAAGAATTCGTCGAAGCCGTCCGCAAACCGGCCGAGGTCATTCGGATGGTCGCCTGAACGTCGACGTCGCAAGTCGCCGCCGAGTTACCGATTCACCCGTTCGGCTTGCGGGCACACACAACGGCGTTCATGCCCTCGTCGGGCACCTGTAAGACGACGTCGCAGAACCCGGCCTGTTCCAGGTCTTCCCGGAATTCGTCGAAAGTAAACGTATCGCCCGAGGCGGTGTTCGCCAGCATGTTCACGGCGAACATCGCCCCGACGGTCGGGTGTACGCGATCGGACTGCATCACGATGTCGCGGACGGCGATTCGCCCGCCCGGCGTCAACGCCTCGAACACCTTGCGGTACAGTCGCCGGTTGTGCTCCCGCGAGTGCATGTGCACGATCGCGCTCAGCCAAGCGAAATCGCCGGTAGGCAGCGGATCACGGTAGAAATCGCCGGCGACCAATTCGACGCGATCGGCCAACCCGGCGGCTTCGACTCGGCGACGGGCTTCGGCCACGGCGTGCGGCAGATCGAAGATGACGGCCTTTCCGTGGGGACAAGCACGCAGAAACGCAAAGGTCCACGTCCCCGAGGCTCCGCCTACGTCGATCAAGCGTTCGAATTCGACCGGCGCGAGCTTGGCGACCAGTTCGTCGGCCACGTCGCGGGTAACGACGTCCATCGCGCGAATGAACGCCCGGCGGTCGGCTTCGCAGCCGCGAATGCTGCCCGTTCGCGGGGCCGGTATTCCGGCACGCACCGTCCAAGCGAGTTGACTCCAACCGCGCAAGATGTTCATGCGGTGCAGGATCATCGGCACGACGCTTTGGGGCGATTCTTCCCGCAAGAAGGGGCGCGATTCCTCGGGCACGAGGTAGCGTCCGTCGTCCGTTTTCTCGAGCACTCCCAAAGCGGCAAGCGCGTCGCACAAAATCCGCAAGCCGCGACGGTCGGCCGCCAATCGCTCGCACAACACATCGAGCGTCGTTCCCGCATCGTCGATCGCGTCGAATAGCCCCAATTCTGCCGCAGCTCCCAACACGCAAACGGCTTGATATCCCTCGGTCAACTGCAAGATTTCGCCGCCGGTCATGGCAACCGTCCTTTCTCGCTCGCAAATCACATCGGTGGTCGTCCTTTGGACGCTCTCTTCCACTGCGAATTGTGGCCGAAACGCCGGCCGTCTGCAATTTGCCGAAGCGGCTTGCAACACCCCAACGCGCACACAAAACAGGCAGCCGCAGCGGTATTCCCGCCGCAACTGCCTTTCCGATGGGCATTCCTGAATGAGATTATCCGTAAACGGCCGCCGGGCGACGTATCAACGCGGCTTTTCGACGATCGTTTCGTTGACGATCTCGAGATCACGTCGCAAGTCGGCCAAACTTTCTTGGGCCAACTGCTTGTGGAAATAGCTGGCCACCTTGCCCCGAATCACCAACCGATGACCGTCGCAAACGCAGTCCAGTCGCCGGATGGCAGGATACGAACTTTTCCGCAATCGTTCGCGGGCGAGGTTTTCCAATCGCTGCGACGGATCGCAAATGGCCGTCGCGTTCTCGATTGCTTGCGAGTAGTACATCTTGCCGTGGTCACTCCATTGAGCTGTCAGGGGGAAAACAATCAGGGACGGAAGGGAGAAACGTCGACCCGCGAACCGAACTCATCCGGCTGTTCGCAAGCCTCCGGTCGAGCGCGCACGCCGAGCGTTTCAATCGCTGGGTGGGAACGCTTCGACCGGCGGAGGTCAAGCCGACGCAGCGGCCTCGGCTCGGGCCTTTTGAGCATCCTCGAGCCGAATCAGTTCGGTGATGATCGGCGTTCCATTGGGTAACGGTTCGTGAGGCGGAATTCCCTTGAGTTCCTTCAATCGTGCGATGATCCGCCTCCTGCCCTCTTCTGTTTGAAGCTCCTGTCGAATTCTTTCACGACGCTCTTTGAGTGCTTCGTTCATCGCTGCACCTCCACGATGGAAGCAAGAACAAAGCGCCCGCGAACAACCGTGAAAACGGGGTATCGTACCGGTCTCGGCGCCGAGACACAAGGGGCTCGCCGCCGATTAACCGAATTCAAACAAACTCAACGCCGGCAAGTTTTTCCCGGCTTCTGCAAACCTTCCGATCACTAAACTCGCCATGCGTGCCGGATCGAGCCGACGCGGCGAGGAACCATCTCATTGGATACGTCGGCCGGTAGACTAGAGAAAGATTAGGCCCGCAGTCCCCTATTTTGGGTGCATTCCGGCCGTCGTCTCGTCGTGTTGCGGCATTTCCCGTCCAGAACGACTATCCGGACCTCGGCCCGCAATTCCAAAGCGTTTCCCGTCCGGTTCGCACACAGCGACGGGGAATGTTCAGATCTCGGCATCGGGACCACCGCGCCGAAGTCAGCCCCGATTCAACACGACGGGCACGGTCTGCAAGATCAACACCGTCGTTGGGTGCCCGATTCCATTGAGCACCGGCGGCGATTCCACGTTGATCGGCAGAATACCACGGCCGACGCCCGGCATCGTCACCTCAATCGAACGGCCAGGCGTCGCCGAGTGCTTCGCGTTGCAAAGCGGTCAGACGACGAATCCCTTCCCTCGCCGCCTTCAGCAACGCGTCGAGCTGGGCGTCGTCGAAAGGCATCTGCTCGGCGGTCCCTTGAATTTCGACGAAGCGTCCTCCGCCGGTCATGACGACGTTCATATCGACCTGGGCGTTGCTGTCGGCGGCATAGTCTAAGTCGAGAACGAACTCGCCGCCCACGATTCCCACGCTGATCGCCGCGACCGAATCGACAAGCGGAAGCCGCCCTTCGGCGAACTCGGGCAACGATCGCAACGCATCGACCAGGGCGACGAACCCACCGGTGATCGCAAGCGTTCGCGTTCCGCCGTCGGCTTTGACGACGTCGCAATCGACGGTCACCGTCCGCGGGCCGAGGGCCTGAAAATCGACGACCGCCCGCAGACTTCGACCGATCAGCCGTTGGATTTCGATCGAGCGGCTGTCGACCTTATCGCGTTCGCGTCGCTTGCGAGGCGAGGTGCTGCCCGGGAGCATAGCGTACTCGGCGGTGACCCAGCCTGCGCCGAGTTCTTCTCGCCAAGGGGGCACTTCGTCGGCCACCGAGGCGGTGCACAATACGACGGTGTCGCCGGCCGAGATCAACACGCTCCCCGGTGCCGCCGAGGGAAAGCCTCGCTCGATCCGGATTGTTCGTAGCTGATCGGTACCGTCGATCATCCGTTCGCCTCGTTTTTCGTGTCACACGCCCGGCAGTTCAATGCGCGGCCAACAACCAAGCCAAAACACCTTTTTGCACGTGCATGCGGTTGGCCGCCTGTTGGACGACCACGCTTTGCGGACCGTCGATAACTTCGTCGGTCACTTCTTCGCCGCGATGGGCGGGCAAGCAATGCATGAAGACGGCCCCCTTCTGCGTATGCGACATCAGCTTCTCGTTCACCTGGTAGGGGGCGAAGTCGCGCAACCGTTTTTCCTTCTCGGCCTCTTGTCCCATGCTCACCCACACGTCGGTATACACGACCAACGCATCGCGGACGGCTTCGGCCGGATCGTCGTATTCTTCGAGTTCCAGTTGAGGCACCGACTGCTTCAACTGCGCCTTGAACGCCTCGTCGAAACGATATTCGGCTGGACACGCCATCACCATCCGCATGCCCAGCTTTCCGCAAGCCAACGCCAAGCTGCGGGCGACGTTGTTGCCGTCCCCCACCCAAGCCAGCGTATGCCCTTTGAGCGAACCGGCGATTTCGCGAACGGTGAACAAATCGGCCAGCGCTTGGCAGGGGTGCTCGACGTCGGAAAGCCCGTTGATGACCGAGCATTCGGCGTAGCGCGCGACCTCGACGATCGTCTCGTGCTTCTTGGTCCGCATGACGATCCCGTCGACGTACTGACTGAGCACGCGACTGAAGTCGGCCATGCTTTCCCGTTTGCCGAAGCCTGTGTCGTCGGACAAGAACAGCGTGCTTCCACCGAGATGCGCCATGCCCGCCTCGAAGCTGACACGCGTCCGCAACGACGGCTTCTCGAACAACAGGGCCAACACCCGGTTGGGCAAGAGCGGCTCCCGCACGCCCTCGGCGAGCTTTGCCTTCAGGTCGGCCGAAATGGCGAAAATTCGTTCGATTTCGGCGGCCGAAAGATCATCCAACGAAATCAAGTGACGCGGCGATTTCTTCTCGGTCATGGCTTTGTCGACAGGATCACTCTTGGGACACGGCGGGCATTCCCGAAATACTCAGCCGCAGCGGCCGAGCACCTCGGCAAGAATGTCGCAGCCCTGGTTCACTTCGTCTTCCGTCATCGTCATTGCCGGCAACAAGCGCAACACGGACCCTTGCGTACAATTGATGAGGAGCTTTTGCTCCATGCACTTCTGCACGATGGGGGCCCCGTCGATATCGAGCTGGATGCCGATCATCAGGCCGAGGAGGCGCACTTCACGGATGTAGGAAATCTTGTCGGCCAGGTCGTTGAGTCGTTCTCGGAACAACGCACTGATGCGTTTGGCGTTCTCGAGCAAACCTTCTTGTTCGATGGTTTCGATCACGGCGATGCCCGCTGCTGCGGCGATCGGATTTCCGCCGTACGTCGCGGCATGCATACCGGGTCGCAAGCTGGGAGCGATCTCGGGCCGCGTGAGCATGGCCGCCCCCGCCAGTCCGCCGCAAATCGCCTTGGCCAAGGTGATGATGTCGGGTTCGACGCCGAAGTATTGATACCCGAACCATTCGCCCGTTCGACCGCAACCGGTTTGAACCTCGTCGAACGCCAACACCAGGCCGTGCTCGTCGGCGAGTTTCCGCAGCCCCTGCAAGAAACCTTCCGGCGGCAATACGACGCCGCCTTCTCCCTGTACCGGCTCGACCAAGATACCGGCCGTTTCGTCGTCGATCGTTTTCGCGACGGCGTCTAGATCACCGAAGGGGCAGTAGACGAAGCCGGGTACCAACGGCTCGATTCCGTCGTGATACTTCGGCTGGGCGGTCGCCGAGGTCGATCCCAGCGTACGGCCGTGAAACCCGCCGGTAAAGGTAATGATCTTGTACTTCGATTTCGGCGTATGCAGCCGAATGAGCTTGATGGCGGCCTCGTTGGCTTCGGTTCCCGAGTTGCAGAAAAACGCCTGCGCCCCGAAGCTGCGCTGCGAAAGCAACTCGGCCCAGCGTCCTTGCTCGTAGGTGTACCACGTGTTGGGAACGTGAATCAGTCGGGCGACCTGCCGTTGAACGGCCTCGACGACGCGAGGCGGGCAGTGCCCCAACAGGTTGCACCCCCAGCCGGGAAAGAGATCCAGATACCGGTTCCCTTCGGCGTCCCATACGTACACGCCCTCGCCTTTGACCAACGCCACCGGAAACCGCCGATAGTTCGGTACGACGTACTTCTCAAACAAGGTGGTGATCTCTTGCGACGAAAGCGAGTGCGATCGGCTCATGGGATCTTTTCCGTTCGATACGTGGTATACAATCGACAATCGGCCCGAAGAAACGCGCGACTACAACACGGCATCTTCGGGAACGTCGCGGACGATTTCCGTGCCCACCCCCTTGCTGGTGTACACTTCCAACAACAGCGAATGTCGCAAGCGACCGTCGACGATGTGAATCTTGTTCACCCCTTGATCCAAGATCTCCAGGCACGCCTGAACCTTGGGGATCATGCCCGACTCGATGACGCCTTGCTTGATCAATTCGCGGGCTTTCGCGGCCGTCAACGTGTGAATGAGCGTATCGGGATCGTCCTTGTCCATCCGCACGCCGTTCACGTCGCTTAAGAACACGAGCTTTTCGGCAGCCAGCGACTTGGCCACGGCCATGGCTGCGGTGTCGGCGTTTACGTTCAGTTTCGTCCCGTCGTCGGCCAAACACATCGAGGGAATGATCGGCACGACGCCGTCGGCACACAGCTCGCGGATGGTGTCGGCATCGACGCGCGTGACCTCGCCGACGAATCCCAAATCGACCGGCTGACCGAATCGGTCCCGCAACTCGAGCCTGCGACCGAACAAGACGGGCTTGGTGCGGAAATTCAACGCCTTGGCGCGGCCCCCTAAGTCTTCGATCTGGCGGGCGAGACGTTCATTGACCTCTTGGGCCAACACACGTTCCACGATCTCGAGCGTGGCATGGTCGGTGTACCGGCGACCTTCGACGAATCGGGCATTGATACCCGCTTCTTTCATGGCGCGGCTGATGGCGGCCCCGCCGCCATGGACGACCACCGGCTGCATGCCGACGGTTTCCATGAACAGGATGTCCAACAGCAGGTGCGTCATGGCCTGGGCATCTTCCATGACGCTGCCGCCGAGCTTCAACACGGTGATCTTGCCGCGGAACTGGCGAATCCACCGCAACGCCTCGATGAGCACGTCCGCCTTTTCGATCGCCTTTTCCAACGAAAAAACCCTCCGCTTTCGCTTCGGCCGGTCGCTTGCGACGGCCGGTCGATCGGTGAACAAGCCGGGTCCCACAGTTCTTCCCCGATACGGAACGTCGGCAGAGCCGGAAAACAAGAACGACCCGGCACACGCGGACCGGGTTCGTGAGAATACGCATCGTTATCCGGAAAACGAATCGGCCGGGGGTTCTTACCCGCCGGGCAAGCCCCCGACCAAGCCCTTTCTCATCCGGGAAACCCGTTATTTTCTGTGGTGGGTGTGCGATTGTCAACCACTATACACACCCCTCACGCGAGGGGGGCTATTCTTTCGGCCAGTCGGCAAGCGGTTGCAATCGCACGGTCTTTGCAGGAATCGGTCTCGCCGAGAAACCGACTGCGATTTGCACCGACTCGCCCGGGTTTTCGATTCGGATACCCAGCTTCGTGACGCCGCGGTTCTGGTTCTGCGGTTCCGGCGGTGTACACGGTAGAGTGACAAAGCGGGCGTCGGCCGGTGCAAAGATTCGCGCGTACAGTTTCTTGCCGTCGCGTGTCAGCATCGCGCCGTTGCCGTCCAGCAACACCGTGGCTTTCGTATGCGCCTGCCACACGATCTCTCGGCCTTGCGTGTCGAGAACTTCATCTTGCACGAGGACGTCGCCGGTCCGGTCGAAGACGCGGATTCCCCGCTGCACCTTCTTCGCGTTCGGATACGCCGACGACAGATCGATCACGGCCGAAGAGCCGTCCGTTCCGGCATGAAACGCGACGATTTCGCCTTTGCCTTTGGGGTTCTGGTTTTCGCCGCCGATTACGAGCGTATTTTGCCCGATCGTCCCCAACCGATAGTACGTCCAACGCTTGCTGCCGAAATAGGCCGGCAGATTGTAGTTGTCGGATCCCAAGTCGAAAATCCACCGTTCGCCGATCATGTCGAGCACGAACATGCCGGCTTCGAGGTGACTGTGATTCACGGCGTTGCTGCCGCCTTTGAAGCCGACGAACGTATCGTCGTCGCCCCAACCGCTGCGAAGAAGCACGATGCCCGCCCGCTTGAACCAACAGTCGGCGGGCATGTCGCCGAAGCCGTTACCTCGCGGGTCGTACCACCACAGGTGCCAGGCCGTCTTTCCTGCGAGGTATTCGCGTTCATGCCAAGCGTATACCGGGTTGTCGAACCGGCGGGCCAACCAAAACATGCAGGCCGCCGATCCCGTCCCTTCGTGACCGTCGGCAAAGTTGAACGAAAGCTTCGTCGGTCCCACCAGTTGAATCCGAAAATCACCGGCGTGGTCGAAGCCTTCCATATCGCTCAGCCCGAAGTCGGTCCCCAAGGCCGTCGTCAATCCGGCCAAGAAATAGACGGTGTATCGCGTGGCGTAATTCCAATAGCCCGGCCCTTCGTCCCAGGCACCGTCGGGCGCGTAGGTCGCCATCGCCTTGGGAATCGAATGCAACGCCTGATCGAGGATGTACGCGGCCAGCTCCGGTTCTTCGTCGGCGATCGCCAAGGCCCCGTTGCCGATGCCGCCGTTGCACACCTGGTTCCAGTTGTAAGCGGTTTGCGTCCACCACGACTTCTTTTCGTAGATCTTGCGGGCTTCGAGCAACCCTTTTTCGACGATCGCCTTCCGAATCGTCTCGCGCTGTTCCGGCGTGAGCACGTCGTACAGCCAGTCGTACCCGATCGCCAAGGCGTTCGTCATCTCGGCCGTATCGAGAAAGTGCGACGGATTCCAGTCCTTGAACGAAGCGGCCGTCAACATCTCGCGAATCGCGCGGTCGGCGTACTTGCGATCTCCCTCGATCCGATACACGGTCGCCAGCGTGACGACACGATCCAGGCACCGCCGGCTTTGCGTGAGCAATCGCGGCCCGACCAGCTTGTGCTCGATGGGCGCCGCCGTGAGCATCGCGTCGGCCTCGCGTTTTACGGCCGCGTAGATCGCCTGGGCCTTGGGATCGGTTCGCAACATCCGCTTCAAGCGAACTTCGTCTTCAGGCAACCCGATCAGCCGCGGATGTTCCTTGCGCAACGTCTTCAAGACCGTTTCGGCGGTGGGCAACCGAAGCGATTCCTCTTCTGCTCGAGCCGACCGCGACGCGACGGGACCGCCCAAGAGACAGGCAACGGCAACACCGAGCAACACGATTCGCGACATAACGATTCTCCGTAGGTGAGGGATTGGGCTGGAACAGCCGGGCGATCGTCGAATGGGCGAAGTGATCACCCGGCGTCGTATAGGCAGGAAATTTTGTCGTTCACGACAAGGGGGGCGACACCCGAAAGCCGGAACTCGCTCACAGGCCCCAGCCGGCAAGTACTCGACGGCAGCGAGCAGGAATATCGAAGCCGTTTCCGCCCTCGCCGCCTTGCTCGACGACGAGCCACTTCGCGCGACCCACAGTCGTCGCCAGCCGCACGAACCGACGCAACAGGCCTCCGTTTTCGTTGAACGTCATGTCACCGAACTCTTTCAGGTGGACGCTTTCGGAACGTCCCGGGAACAACTTGATGATCTCGAACGGATCACCTCCGCCGGCGGCGCAGTTCCCACAATCGACCTGCATGATGATTTCCGGCGACAAGCGGCCGAACAAATGCACCCACTTCGGCTTGCCGTCGATCAGTTCCATGTCGAACGGATGGCAATGATACCCGATGCGAACATGGTCGGAAGCCGCCTTCTCGGCCGCGTGCTCCAGGTATTCGGCGTACTTGGCGATCGAATCGAGATCGGCCATTTGCTGTTTCGCGGCGGCCACGATCACTCGCGGATTGCCCAAGATGTGGTTGACGTCGATCGTGCCGGTCAATCGATCGTCGCCGATCGCAGCCGGAGACACGTGCATGCCGCAACACACCAGCCCGAGATCGTCCAACAATTTGCGCAGCTTCGGCGCCGTCCAATCTTGGTAGACCTTCGCCCCGCCGCCGTACCCCCAGAACTCGACACCGGCGTATCCGGCCTTGGCAATCGCCTCGAGCGTGCCGGGAACGTCTTTGGCGAACTCTCCGCGGACGGCGAACAACTGGATGCCCACCTGCGGCTTCGCAGCTTTTTCCTTCGCCCCTTTCTGCTTACCGGGGGCTTTGTTCGGCTGTTTCGCTTCATCCTCGGCTGAAGCCCATCGACCA
>CAYVVR010000113.1:0-8795 GCA_964454655.1 uncultured Planctomycetaceae bacterium
TCACGCCCTACACGGCGAAAACGACGATGGTCACCGACGAAAGCGGCCTTTGGGCCGCAATCAAGAAACACGACATCGGCTGGTTCGGGATCAAGCCGTTTGCCGGCAACTCGGTATTCAAGGGGGACAGCTCGCCGGACAGTCCCTTTTTCGAGGAAGACAACCGCATCGCTCGGCTGACGTTGCGGTACATCTTGTGCAATCCTGCGATCACCGCTCCGATTCCGGGCTTGATCACGCCGCAGCAGGTCGATAACGCCGCCTTGGCGGTCAAGGAACGCCGGGTTCTCGATCTCCAGGAGCAGGCCGACCTGCAAGAGGCGATCGACCGCGCCTGGGCGACGCTTCCGCCGAAATACGCGTGGTTGCGACAGTGGGAATACGTGTGACGCCGCGTTGAACCGCCGCCTCGACTTGTACCGAACGCGTTGCATTGGAAAGGTTGCCGCCGATGATTCTCCGCTTGAAGCGTCCGACTCTCTCCTTGATCGCCGTTTTGTCGGGTCTCGCGTTATTGGGCGTCACCGCGAGCGTGCGGAACAACGCCGCGGGCGCCGATCCGCTGCCGCCGCTGGAAGTCTCACCCGACGCACCGCGTCTGGAACGTCCGGCGGAAGCAACCGCCGGCAAACCGCAAGCCGACAACAGCCCATGCTTCGTTTGTCATGCCAATTATGCCGAAGAGCCGCTGGCCGTTCGACACGCTCGCGAAAACATCGGCTGCATCGATTGCCACGGGCAAAGCTTCGCCCATCGCAACGACGAAAACAACACGACGCCGCCCGACGTGATGTACGCCCGAGAACGGATCGACGCAGCGTGCGGCGACTGCCACGAAACGCACGACGTACCCGCCCGCGCCATCGTGAATGCGTATTTGAAGCGGGGTCTCAAAGGCACTCCGGCCGACAAGCTCGTGTGCACCGACTGCCACGGTCGGCACCGGCTCGACCATCGCACGGTGCGTTGGGACAAAACCACACGCAAGTTGCTACCGCGTCCCGACGCCTCGTCGTCCGGCGAACCGTAACGTGTTCGTCGCACCGATTTCTGTAAGCACCGACGATGCCGAAAGCCCTGAGTGCAACACGTGTGTTGCACACTGTCGTGCTGCGCATCAACCTTTGGCTTGCGCCGCAATCTCGCGCCACAGAAATCCCGATGCCATGATCGCCTTGTGGTAGTCGTCGAGGCGAAACTTCTCATTCGGGGCGTGCGCGTTGTCGTCGTCCTGCGCCCATCCCAACAACAACACGTCCACCCCCAGTCGTTGCTGGAATCGTGCAACGATGGGTATGGAGCCTCCCTCACGGGTGTAGACGGGCGCCTTGCCGAACGCCCGCTCGATTGCGATCGAGGCGGCCTTCAAGCCGGGGCTGTCCAGCGACACCAACACGCCCGGCGAACCGTGGAGATCCAACAGTTCCATCGTCACCCCCGGCGGACACCGCCGTTGTAGGTGCTCTTTCACCAGCGCATAGATACGGTCGGGCTGCTGATTGGGTACGAGCCGAAAGCTGAACTTCGCTACGGCCGTGTTGGGAATGACCGTTTTTGCCCCCTCGCCTTGATAGCCCGAATCGAGCCCGTTCACGTCGTAACTGGGCCGTGCCCACCGACGTTCCAAGATCGTGTACCCTTCTTCGCCGGTCGCGCCGTTCACATCGAGCTCGGCAAAGTACGCTTGCTCATCGAACGGCAGCGAGGCGAACTGCTTTCGTTCTTCGTCCAAAAGCGGAATGACGTCGTCGTAAAATCCCGGCACCGCTACCGAACCGTCGGGGTTGCGCATCGAAGCGAGCATCTCGACCAACACGTTCGCCGGGTTCGTCACACCGCCGCCGAACGTGCCGGAATGCAAATCGCGTTTTGCCCCTCGCAATCGCAGTTCGAAGTAGGCGATTCCTCGCAGGCCGCACGTAATGGCCGGCTGTCCCGGTCCGAATTGCGCACTGTCGCTGACGACCACGTAATCGCACGCCAGCTCACCGGCATGCTCGTCGAGATATTTCTCCAACAAATGGCTTCCGATCTCTTCTTCGCCCTCGACGACGAAGATCACGTTCACCGGCAAGTCGCCCTCGGTCTCCAGCATGCTGCGGACGCTCAGCATGTGCGTGAGGATTTGCCCTTTGTTGTCGCATGCGCCGCGCGCGTACACCGCCCCGTCGCGAACCTGCGGGTCGAAGGGCGGACTGGTCCACAATTCCAACGGCTCGGGCGGTTGGACGTCGTAGTGTCCGTACACCAACACGGTCGGCCGATCGTCTTTTTTCGGGCTACGGGCAATAACGATCGGATGTCCTTCGCCGCGCACGATCTCGACGGTAAAGCCGATCTCTTCGAAAAACGTTTGCAGCCACGCAGCCGCCGCCTCCATGTCGCCTGCATGATCCGACGCGGCGCTGACGCTGGGAATCTTCAAAAAATCGATCAAGACCTCGTCGAACCGGTCATGCGAGCTGCCGACATACTCCTCGAAGGTGGGCATTGGAAAACCTCATCCGTGGGATCAGAAACAGCCCCTGGGGGCATGGGAATTCATGAAATCCGGAATATAACAATATAATGGCGTTGTCGACGGGGAACCATCGTCGGGGAATGTCGCGCGCGTCATTCGGGCCGACCGTGCCGCCCTTTCCATGACGTTCGAGAGGTCGATCGAACGATGAGCGATGAATCAGCCGCCGGTGGCCAAGATCAGGGGCTCGAATCGATCGTCGTTTGCCCCAAGCGCAAGAAGCGAAAAAAGAAGAAAGGCGACGCCGATCGCAAGCCCATTCCGCGGTACCACGTCGTTCTTTGGAACGACGACGACCACACGTTCGAATACGTGATCCGGATGCTGAAGGATCTGTTCGGCCATCCGGAAACGCTCGGTTTCGCGATGGCCCAAGCGGTCCATCTCGCGGGTCGGTGCACGGTGCTCACGACCACGAAGGAACACGCCGAATTCAAGCGGGACCAAATCCACGCGTACGGCCCCGATCCCGACGTCGCCGAGTGCACCGGTTCCATGTGGGCGACGGTCGAACCGGCCGACGATTGACCTTTGCCCCATAATTGCGAACACGAACCGGAATCGTCGATCTCTCGACTCATCGCTCACCGAAACGCATCATGCCCATCCTGAAGACGATCACACTCGGTTGCAAGGTCAACCAATACGAAACGGAATACCTGCGCGAGGGGCTTGCGCTGTTGGGCTATCGCGCGGCCGCCGACGGCGAAACCGCCGACCTGTGCATCATCAACACGTGCACGGTCACGAACATGGCCGATGCCGATTGCCGCAAGTTGATTCGCCGCATGGCCCGCGAAAATCCCGGGGCCGAAATCGTCGTCACCGGCTGCTACGCGACTCGTCAGGCGGACGAAATCCTGGCGATGCCCGGGGTGACCGAGGTCATCCCCGACAAGCGGCGGCTGCCTGAATTCCTGGAACGACGCGGCCTCCTTCATCCGCCGCGGGGTGTGTCGGGGTTCGAAAAACGACACCGGGCCTACGTGAAAATTCAAGACGGCTGCATCATGCCGTGCACGTACTGCATCATTCCCCAAGTCCGCCCGAACCTGGAAAGCCGACCGCTCGACGAAATTGCCGCCGAAATCCGACGTTTGGCCGATGCGGGATATCGCGAAGTGGTCGTCACCGGCGTTCACTTGGGCCTCTACGGCAAGGAACCGGGCCCCGCCAAGGGCAAAAACTTGTGCGACGTCTTGAACGCAATCCTCGACGCATCGGACCGCGTCCGCGTGCGGTTTTCCAGTTTGCAGGTAGAACAAGTCGAGGAACCGCTGCTGCGGTTGATGGCGGAAGCCCGCGAGCGAGTTTGTCCCCATCTTCACATTCCGCTTCAAAGCGGCTCGACCGCCGTGCTCGACCGGATGAAGCGTCATTACGATCGCGAGACATTTCTCGAACGTTGCCGCATGGCGATCGACATCTTGGATCGACCGGCGATCACGACGGACATCATCGTCGGTTTTCCCGGCGAGACGGAAGACGACTTTCGCCAGACGTGCGAGGTCGTCTCGGAAGTCCGTTTCGCAAAGTGTCACATCTTCCGTTTCAGCGCCCGCGAGGGAACACCCGCTGCCGAAATGCGCGACACGGTTCCCGGCGATGTCCAACGTCGCCGATCGAGCGAACTGCACGCACTGGCCGCGGAATGTCGGCGCCAATTTCTGGAATCTCAAGTCGGCCGCACGACGCAAGTCTTGCTCGAAGATGAAAAGATCGGTCCGCCGCGTACCTTGCTGGGGATGGCCGATCGGTACGTGCCGGTGGCGATCGAACATCCGACGGCCCAACCGGGCGAACTGGTCGAGGTCGCCGTCACCGGCGTGGGCGACGATGGTCTCGTCGGTACGCTCATCGACAGCGACACCCCCTCCCCAAGGGGGTCGCGACAAGAAATCGGCTCGAAAAATGCCTGAAACCGGTCTGGATTCGATTCGGAGGGATCGGTACACTCCCCCAACCGCGGACGAACTCTCGTTCCGCCTTGCGCGGAAGGAATCGCGGTAACGGAGCCTGGAAGACCGTTTGCGATGTTCAGGAGGAACACGCGATGTTTTCCCGAAAACGTTCGGCTCGCGCAGCTTGGATGGCCGCGGGCGTCGTTTCGTGGTTGATCGTTCCGGCCGCCGTCTTGGCGGCGGATGGTAGCGCAGAGAGCGGCGACGTTCCCCGCGTGGCGCTGGTCATTCGGGGAGCGGACGGTGCCCTCGACGGCGATGCGGCGATCGCCCCGGAAAAGGCCCCGTCGCTTCCGCCGTTGGAAGAAGCCCGACCGACACCGACAAAGCCGACAACCGAAACGGCCCCTCGCGTCGGTCGCTACGGCGAACCGCTTCCGTCGCTACCCGACGAGTCGAGTGCAACTCGATCCATCCCGGCGAATACGCCGACACCGGCCCCGACGCTCCCACCCGTCGGCGGATCGAACGGCGCACCCACAAACACGCCGCCGGGTATTCCGGCGGTGCCCGAAGAACCGACGGTTTCCGGAACGCAGCCCGAGTCGCCGAACCTATCCGCGCCGAGTTCGAACACACCGACGATCGAAATCAACACCGCACCGACCCCCGACACGGCGAATGCCGATTCGGAACAAGCCGACGAACCGCTGCATCCCATCCCCGACCCGCAGCTTAGCGGCGGAAGCACGATCGCCCCGATCGAAGCGGCCGGCTTCAACGGTGTGACGCCGGGCGTCAGCACCATGGCCGACGTCAAAGCCGCGTGGGGTGAACCCCGGCAGGTCGCTCAAGAAAACGGGCTCGAATACCACCTGTACAGCATCGAGCCGTTCAATCACGTCGAAGTCACCTACTTGAAGCAAAAGGTGACGGCAATCATTGTTCGCTTCGATCGTGCCTTTCCGGCCGATCTCGTCGCCCAACACCTCGAACTGACGGACGTTCGTCCCGTCCTCGTATCGAACCCGGCCGGGGAAATCTTAGGGCAAGCATTCCCGGAACGCGGCGTGCTGTTCGCCTTCGCCCCCAGCGACAAGCCGGGCACGGCATCGATGGCCGTCACCCAAATCATCCTCGAACCGATCTCGCCCGACACGTTCATCCTCCGCGGCGAAACGACCCTCCAAGACAATCCCGAAGCCTCGGTTGCCGATTTGAAACAAGCGTTGGGAATGTCCGACGGAAACGCCCGAGCCCATTGGCTGCTGGCTCGCGCCCTTGCCCTGCTGAATCGCTTGGACGAAGCGCAAACGCACGTTGAAAAGGCGGTCGAACTAGCCCCAAACGATCCGCAGTACCGAATCACGCACGGCCAAATCCTGAGCGATCTCCACCGAATCGACGAGGCCATCGCCGAAGTCGAAAAGGCCGTCGCGTCGGCCGAGAATCGGCTTCATCTGAAAGCCCGCGCCTTGTGCCTGCTCGGCGACCTGTACAGCCAAAAGAACCCGCCCGACTATCGCACGGCAGTTCGGTATCATAGCGAGGCGGTAAAGCTCGCCGACTCGCTCAGCGACGATCCGCACCCGGCCATCCGCCTGGCCGCCAAAGAAGCCTTGATCGATGCCCATTTGGGTGCGGCCAACGACATCACCTGGGGCGACTGGGAACAAAAAGAAGTCGCGGTCGAACGCTGGCTCGAAAAGGCCCGCGCTTTTGCCGAAGATTTCGTCGACAACGAGGGTGGATCTCAAGAATACCTGTTGCGCGTCGCCTCGCGAG
The DNA here is from genome assembly GCA_964454655.1 of uncultured Planctomycetaceae bacterium. Classification (GTDB taxonomy): domain Bacteria; phylum Planctomycetota; class Planctomycetia; order Pirellulales; family Thermoguttaceae; genus CAYVVR01. The sequence goes on from CAYVVR010000113.1 coordinate 6,208, forward strand.
CGTTGGGTTCGTGCGTCGGCCTCCAAGGGCGCCTCGATCCGACGCCCTGGGCCGAACTGGCCGTCGAGATCGGCCCTTCCCTGGTCGATGCCGCCTCACCCGCCCGCAAAGCCCAATTGCGATGGGAACTCGGCACCGCCCTCTACGATGCCGTCCAAACGTATCAGCTTTTGAATCAGCACGATCAGGCGCTTCAATACGGAGAATTGGCCGTCGCCTACCTCGACACCGAAGAAAGCCGCAAGCGATCAGCCTCCGATTTGTACTTGGTCGGACGACTCTACTTCCGCTTGGGCGCCATTTATGCCATCGCCCGCGAAGACCACGAAAAGGCCGTCGAATGGTTCGAAAAGGGCCTGCCCGTGTTGGAAAAAGCGCAGCAGGTCGGCCTGACCGACCAGCAGGCGGCTCGGCTCGGTGAGACCCTCGTCAGCATGGGCGTTTCGTACTGGCAAGTGGGGAAAGCCCAGCAAGCCCTCGAACTGACGCAAAACGGCATCGCCTTGATTGAGAACGCAGTCGATCAGGGCATTCTTGAACCCTCGACCTTGGGGGTTCCGTATGCCAATCTCGCAACGATGCATCGCGAACTCGGCCAAACCAAGGAAGCCGAATCGGCCATGGAAAAAGCCGCCGCGCGAAGCGGCGACACGATTCAGCGCTAGTCGCGGCCTTCCCCCGCCGCGCACTTCGCCCCTTGCCTTTTGCCTTACCGATCCGGTAGCATCCTAAAGAGGGTGCTGCCGGATTTTGTTGCGCCCCTAGAATGCCTTCGCATCCGTTTGATGAGGTACAGCCGTGCTGTGGCGCCTCTTCGTATTGTTCACGGTCGTCCCATTCGTCGAACTCAGCCTCCTTTTGTGGGTGGCCGACAAGACCAATTGGGTGACCACCTTGGCGCTGGTAGTCGGCACGGCCGTTCTCGGCGGTTGGTTGGCTCGTCTGGAAGGTGCCCGCTGCTGGAGAGAATTCCACGATAAGATGGCCGCCGGCGAGCTTCCGGCCGACAGCATCCTCGGCGGTCTGTTGGTTCTGGTGGCCGGGGCACTTTTGATCACGCCGGGCCTCCTGACCGATACCGTCGGTTTTTTACTATTGATCCCGCCGACGCGTCGACTGATTCTGCGACGGCTGAAACACTACCTTCAAACGAAGATCGTTCCCGGCGGTGCCCACTTCGAGTTCCGATATCCGCCCCCCGGCGAACCCGACCTCGACGACGCGATCGACGAAGGGAGTGTACCCGACGACGAAATCATCGACGTCGAATTTCGCACACGACACTAAACGGCGATCTACCTATGACGCCGTGATCTCTCAATTTGACACGAGCCACGATGACGACACCGATCCAAACCGAAACCTATCCGTTGGAACCGTACAAATCGCTTGATGCCCGCGAGCTGACCGAACGCATTCAAGCGGTCCGCGAACAGATGGGCGATGCCCTGCTGATCTTGGGGCATCACTATCAGCGAGATGAAGTCGTCGAACTCTCGGACCTGCGGGGCGACAGTTATCGCTTGAGCGCGTTGGCCGCCGAAAGCAAGACGTGCCGGGCGATCGTGTTCTGCGGCGTTCATTTCATGGCCGAAACCGCCGACATTCTCGCGAATCGCCCCGAGCGGCTCGAAGAACGCGGCGGCGAACGGATCCCGGTCATCTTGCCGGACCTGACGGCCGGGTGTTCGATGGCCGATATGGCCGACATCGACCAGGTCGAAGACTGTTGGGACCAACTGGCCGAGGTCGTCGACGTCGACGAAATCATGCCGGTCACTTACGTGAACTCGGCGGCAAGCCTCAAGGCATTCTGCGGCCGACACGGCGGAACGGTGTGTACCTCGGCAAATGCCGACGCGGCCCTCGAATGGGCGCTTCGTGAAAAGAAGCGTGTGCTTTTCTTCCCCGATCAACACTTGGGCCGCAACACGGCGTTGACGATGGGGATTTCCGAAGAACAAATGCCGGTTTGGGACCCGTACCAAGAGGAACTCGGCGGCAATACCCCCGAAGCCTTGCAGCAATCGAAGGTTATCTTGTGGCAAGGCTACTGTAGCGTTCACCAGATGTTCCGCCCCGAACACGTCGACCTGTTCCGCGAACGCTATCCCGACATCAAGATCCTCGTACACCCCGAGTGCATGCGGTCGGTAGTCGAAAAAGCCGATGTCGTCGGATCGACAGGAAAAATCATCCGGGCGGTGGAAGAGGCCCCGCCGGGCACGCGGTGGGCCATCGGCACCGAACTACACCTCGTCAATCGGCTGAAGAAGGAACACCCCGAACAGGAAATCCATTTCCTCACGCCGACTGCCTGCATGTGTGCGACGATGTACCGCATCGACTTGCCGCACTTGTGTTGGGCGATCGAGAATTTGGCAGCCGGCACACCGGTCAATGTCGTGCGCGTAGACGACGAAACGGCCGCCGACGCGCTGAAGGCCCTGGAACAAATGCTCCGCTTACCCGGCAAGAGTTGAGACGCACGCCCATTGGCCGAGCCCAATCGGTCGGCTACACCAAGGCGTCGAACCCTTCGGGAATGCCGGTCCGCGCCGCTTCGTATTTTTCCAGCCATTCCAAGC
>CAYVVR010000113.1:8805-9471 GCA_964454655.1 uncultured Planctomycetaceae bacterium
ACTCCAAGCGCGCTTGTATGTCTTCGGCCGGAGGTAAGTCCTTGTCGGTCATCCCCATCTCTTGGAACATGTTCAGGCGTTTCATCCGCTGCTGGTAGAACCGCAGCAAATCGACGGCCTCGTCGGGATCGATGTCTGCCTTCTGAAGGTCTTGGAGGATCCCGCCGAGCTGCTTGAACTGGGCATCGTCGATGATGCCCGCGGTGTGCAGATCGTCCAGCATACGGGCGACTTCTCGCGGTGTAATATGGGTGATGTCGTACTTTTGGAGGATCTCGTACAGCTCGTCCTGCCGCGTACCGATCGCCTCTAGAATCGTTTCCGTCGCCGAGGTGCTGCTCGTCTCTTTCTCGGCGGCCGTCCCCTGCGTCCGGGTCACCTCGCCTCCGAGTTGCGACGCCAGCGCTTTGACCAGTGCATTTTGAACTTCCACGGCACGCCTCCTTGCTACACCGATTGGTCTACCGAGCCATCCTGCCGTTGCAGGCCGCTTTCCCCGATTGCAACCGGCGTGCCGCACGCAGCGTTCTTAACGCGGGGCGAATTCGCGAGACGCCCGATCGGCTTCGTAACCCTTAGGCAAAAAGCCTGTTACGAAACCTACCAGAAACATAACGCACGTCGGAACAGGTAATCCAGAAAAACCAATAAATCCAACACGATCGG
>CAYVVR010000114.1:0-9456 GCA_964454655.1 uncultured Planctomycetaceae bacterium
GCGGTGATTCCGGTCACCAACGAGGAAGAGATTCCGACGTCGGATTGCCCGGCTTGCGAGAAGAAGAAGGCCAAAGAGGCGGCGAAGCAGCAGTTGCAACCGGAGCCGCAACCCACACCCGCCCCGGCAGCCTCGGCATCGATCCCCGTCGAAGGTCGCGTCGTCAACGTGCGGATCGAGGCCGATATGGTCGCCGATGAGTGACGCTTCCGTTTAGGCCTTGCGACATCGCTTCTCTCTTCTTCCTGGCACGAGATCATAAGACGGACGAGCACGATGAGTTTCTTACGACGCAAAACCGAAGCGGCTTCGAACAGCGGCGGATACGCCGTTGCCGCCGAGGCCGCCGGCAGCGAACGCTACGAGACGGAATTCCAGCGGCTGAAGACCCGCATTCACCGCGAGGTCATCGAGTCGCTCGACCTGTCGCGGGTGGCGAAGCTCGATGAGGCACGCCTGCGGAACCACATCCGCAATCTGGCCGAGAGCTTGTTCCGGGCCCGGCCCGAGATTCTTGCCAACATCGACGAAGATCGGTTGATCGACGAGCTGATGGCCGAGTCGTTCGGCCTGGGGCCGCTCGAACCGTACATGCAGGATCCCGACGTCACCGACATCCTCGTCAACGGTCCCGACGAAGTCTACGTCGAGCGGCTGGGACGGTTGCAAGAAACGAATACCGTTTTCGCCGACGAAGACCACCTCATTCAGATCATTCAACGCGTCGTGTCGCGGGTCGGCCGCCGCATCGACGAACAGAACCCGATGGTCGACGCCCGGTTGCCCGACGGTTCCCGTGTGAACGCCATCATTCCGCCGTTGGCTTTGAACGGTCCCGTGTTGTCGATTCGGCGATTCGGTCACGAACGGCTGAAGATCGACGACCTGTTGGCGTTCGGGTCGATCGCCCCGGAGATGGTGCAGCTGCTCAAAGCTGCCGTCGAGGGACGCATCAACATCCTCATCAGCGGCGGAACCGGATCGGGGAAGACCACCCTGTTGAATATTCTCTCGGCGTTCGTACCCGCCGAAGAACGCCTGGTGACGATCGAAGATTCGGCCGAATTGCGATTGCAGCGCAAACACGTGGTAAGCCTGGAAACGCGAATCGCGAACTCGGAAGGACGCGGCGAGATTCGTCCGCGGGATCTGGTCCGTAACGCGTTGCGTATGCGGCCCGATCGCATCATCCTCGGCGAAGTTCGCGGGGAAGAGGCCCTGGACATGCTCCAGGCGATGAACACCGGTCACGAGGGATCGCTGACGACGATCCACGCCAACGACACGCGAGACGCGCTTTCCCGCTTGGAGGTGATGGTCGGCATGACCGGCTTCGATCTGCCGGTGCCGATCGTCCGCAAATACATCGCCTCGGCGATCACGTTGGTCGTGCATTTGGCGCGTTTGAAAGGCGGTGTGCGTCGCGTGATGCGAATCTCCGAGATCGTGGGGCTGGAGAACGGCGAATACCGAATGCAAGAGCTGTTCGGGTTCCGGCAACGCGGCGTCGACTCCGAAGGCAAGGCCAAAGGTGAGTTCTACGTGACCGGGAACGTGCCCGAGTTCAAGCGTCGCCTCGATGAACAGGGAATCGAATTGGACGAATCGCTGTTCGCCGAGCGGGTACTCTCGACGCCCCGGGCCGTGACGCAGGAGGTATGAATTTCATGACGACGTTGAACATCATCTTGACCTTCGCAGCGGTCACGACCTTGTTGCTGGCATCGGCCACGTTCTTTGCCGATGTGTTCGGCGGCCGCAAACGCGAAGAAGACGACGAGGGCGACTTCACCTATGTGCCGCCCGAAAAGGAAGCCAAAAGCCGCATCGACGAGGCATTCTACTTGTTGCTCGAGGCGGCCGGATCGAATCTCGATCGCCAGACCGCCAGTTTGATCGTCGCCTGCGGCGCGTTGGTCGGTTGTGCCGTGCCGCTGATCTTGTTCGAGAACCTTCCCGGAGCCATGGCCGGCACGATCTTGGGAGCTGGGTTGCCGATCCTTTGGTGGAAGTTCCGGGCGTGGCGTCGCGGACGCGCGTTGCGGAAAGTGCTGCCCGAGGCGCTCGAATACATGGCCGACAGCATTCGCGCCGGGATGCCGTTGGAGCGTGCCGCGCGGATGGTGGCCCAAGAAACCACCGGCCCGCTGAAGCTTGAGTTTCAGTGGTGCGCGTCGCAGTTGGAATTGGGCTATCCGCCGGTGAGCGTCATGCAACGTATGGCTCGTCGGATCCCCATTCCCGAATTCCGCATCTTCGCCACCGCCGTGTTGGTCCATCGGAAGACCGGTGGCGACCTGGCCCTATTGGCGCAGCGGTTGGCCCGATCGGCACGCGACCGTGCCGAGTTCCAGGGACACGTCGCCGCCGTAACCGCCGGTAGTCGTCTGTCGGTGGTGGGGTTGACCGTCGGTACACTCGTTGCCTTGGGCGTGTTGGGGTGGACCCGGCCGGAGTACCTTGAGCGATTCCTGAGTCATCCGATCGGCCCGACGTTGTTGATCGTCGCCGCCTGCCTTCAGGTGTTGGGTATTTTCTGGGTGTGGCGGATCTTGCAGGTCAAGTACTGAATCGTCCGTTCGTCGATGAGAACCAAGCGACACCGGCCGTGCGTTGTGTCGAAGCGGTCGGATGTCGAATCCATAAAACGTGAGCGAGAAGCGGCAATCATGGTATACGCGATGAGCTTGGCGGTGATCGATATGCAGACGCTTTCGGCCTTGTGGGCCGAATGGGGGCTGTCGATAGCGACTTTCGTCACGGTTGTTTGCGGCGCGTGGCTGGGGATGTGGATTTGGCTTCGCCGTCCGCAGCCGAAGAGCGAGGCCGAAGAGCATCTCAGCCCGGTTCCCTTGGAAGATCCCGAGATGGACGATCCGGGGGCGTTCGGGCCGTTGACGCCCGCGTTGGCCGCGCAGATCCCCGAATCGGAGAAGGAAACCCGCGAGTTCCAGCTCTTGCTGCGGCAGGCCGGGCTGTACCATCCGGCGGCAAAGAACACGATTTACGCACTGCGATTCTTGCTGTTGTTCACGCCGTTGGTCATCGCCGGTATTTGTGCCGTATTGGCCGACGAGGCCTACACGTGGCGTATCTTGATCGTCGGGGCGATTGCCGCTGCGGCGTTGTCGATCATTCCGCGTTTGTACGTGTTCTTCCGGAAGCGGTCCCGAATGCAGCAGATTCGGGCCGGATTGCCCGACACGATCGACATGCTCAGCATGTGTGCCACCGGCGGATTGAGCTTGCTGGAAAGCCTCGACCACGTCGCCGGTCAGCTCGACGCCTACCCCGCGTTGGCCGAGGAATTGCGGATCGTCAAACGTCAAACCGAAGTCGGTAGCCTGAAGATGGCCCTTGCCGACCTGTCCCGTCGCGTCGATTTGCCCGAGATTCGACAGCTTACGGCGTTGTTGCTTCGCGGTTCGCAATTGGGTACGCAATTGGCCGGCAACCTGAACGAACAAGCCGATCACTTGCGAACGTCGATGCGTCAGATGGCCAACAGGCGGGCGAACAAGACGCCGGTGAAGCTCGTCTTCCCGATCTTGTTCTGCTTGGCGCCTGCGGCGCTGATTCTGTTGACGGCTCCGGCCATGCTCGAGTTGCGCGACTTCTTCGTTCCGTCGCCTGCTTCGACGACCGCGCCGGCCGGTGCCACCTTCGGAACGAATTCGATCCTGGAGACGATGGACCTGCTCGATCAGCGGGCCGACATCGCCCCGGCCGCTTCCGACAATGCGATGAGCGACAACGCCGGGTAAAGCGTTTGCCCGCGGCTTGCTTCCTCGATTTTTTCGGTGTGCCTGAACGAAACGGCCGACTGCTTCCTTCGCAATGAGGGAAGCGGTCGGCCGTCGTCGATTCTCGGTGATGCAGTTCGGCTTATCGGTGTCGGCACCGAACCAGCGACATCAGGGCGAAAGCCGTTCCGTAGGGTTGGTGGTAGTCGTAGAAGGGATAATCCCACCACGAACCGTCGCTTTCCTGCTTTTCGAGCAGGATGGTTGCCAAATGATCTTGGTAGAACGGGCGTTCTTTGGCAGGTAACGCGTCGATACACAACGCCGCGTAGTAGTGACCGAAGTAGTAGAAGTAGCCCGCCACCGCGAAGTACGATTCATGCGGCACGGGACGCTTGCGGCCGATATCCAGCCACAAGTTGCGGGCGAAGAGGCGATCCAGCCACGTCTTCAAGACGGCGTCGTTGACCGTCGTGTCGCCCCACAGTCGCATGGCGATGTTGCAGGCTTGCGAGCGGCCGAGACTGCCGCCCGGCTGGTTGATCGGGTGCGCCCCGCTGAGTTTCAGGTACTCGCCGTAGCAGTAACTGTAGTCGGGGCGGCGCTGCCGGATGATCGAATCGGTCGCCCGCTCGATCAAGCGGTCGGGAACGTCCACGCCGATTTCTTCGGCCTCGTGCAACGCGACCAACGCGGCGGCGGTCACGAAGCTGATCGTCGAGCCGCCCGGCCGCTGGGTTTGGTGGTCGAAATCGTAATAGGCCCAACCGCCCGAGACGCACTCGAACCGTTCGAGCATGCCGATTTGTTCCCGCACACGCTCTTTGAGCAACGCGATGCGGTTCGGCTCGCCTTCGTGACGCCGAATCAGCCGGACGAGCGCTTGAATGGAATAGATGTGCGCCCAGTTGTTGTACAGGGCATCGGGAGCATTTCGGCGCACCCGCGGTAAGAAATCGACCAACCAGTCTTCGGCTCGATTGATTGCTTCATCGACCTCTTTGCGGGGATCGCCGCTTTCGATCAGGGCCGAAATGCACAAGCTGGTGACGGCGGCGCGGTAGGAATAATGTGCCCCCGGCACCGGTGCGTAAATGTTCAGCCCCTTCGTGCGTCTTGCCGAGCCCCACGAGCCTTCGGGGTTCTGGTGCTCCAGCAGGAAATCGACCCCCCGGCGGATCGCCATGTCGATTTCTTTGCGGTCGGGCGGTGGAACCGGATCGGGTTTCGGCCCCCGCAGGGCGTATGGGTTGGCCGGCCCGTCGGCCGTGGCGACGAGGGCGGCACCCTCCGACTTGGCGGGCGATTTCGATTTCTTGCCCTTGGCGGCTGCTTGGGAAGAACCGCAAAGAACGATCACCGACACGCCCACCAGTGTCAGGCGGCACCACGCCGAAATTTGCCGCTGCGTGCAGTGTGGCACGATCGGAATCTCCTTGATAAACGCTGGTCGAAACGCGGAGAATTCGGGACCGATAGGTCACGCCTTCGGCTTGCTGGTGAGGATCACGTCGCCCTCGCGCAAGCCGCGAAGGATTTCGACCTCGTCTCCCGATTGCTCGCCGACTTTGACGGACCGGCGTTGCGGTTTGCCGTCCTCGCCGACCACGTACACGTACTTTTCACTCGGGTCCAGGTCTTCGCTGAAGACGGCCTTTGTCGGGACGACCAAGGCATCTTCGACGTAGTACGGTACGAATCGCAGCGAACAAGTCATGGCGGGAACGACCGGCGACTTGAGCGGCAGATCGACTTCGGCCAGCGTTTCGAACTGTCCCGCGCTGATGGGAACGTCGGACGTTTCGGTTACGACGACCGGCAACACGGCATGCGGATCGATGGTCAGCGTGGCCGTCCCTTCCAGCCCTTTTTCGATCCAGCGGCGGTCGGCTTCCGATACGGTGAACTGGACGACGTTCGATCGCTCGGGCACGATCGTCATGACGACGTCGTTGGCCGTCAGGGTGCCTTTGGGGACGAGCTTGCTTTCCTTCGACGACGCGCCTTCCCACTTGCCGTGCGAGAATCGGCCGTAGTACACGATGCCGTCGCAGGGGGCGGTGACGACCATCAGCTCACGGTCGGCAACAAGCTCGTCGAGCTTTTTCTTGGCCCGTTCCAGGGCGATTTTTTGCTGTTCGACGGTGATTCGTTGCTGCTGGAGCAGCACGGGAAGGCTGATCTGCGAACGTTGCAGCGATACGTCTTCACGAAACTTGCTGCGTTCCCACGCTTGGTCGTTCCGAGGAAGATCGAATTCCTGGAACAGTTCGTGACGACGCTTGGCCATTTCGTAGTAGAAGCGTGCCCTCTCGACGGCCGCTCGCTGACGTTTGAGGATGATTTCTTCGGTTTCCTCGGTTAGGTCGTCGGCCTTGTACATGTTTTCCAACTGGCGGAGTTCTTCCTCCTCGTACTCGAGAGATTCCCTCGCCGACTTCAAGCTCATCTCGGCACTGCGGATCGACAGTTCGCGGTCCTTTTCCTGGTATTGCTCATAATCCTCGTTGAACTGCTGGTGGGCGATTTGAGCCGATTCGAGATCGAACGGAACGGTGCGTTCCATGATCTTCAACAGCTCGGTCGCTTCTTTCAGACTCAACTCTTGCGATGCCAGCGAGAGCTTTTGATCGGCGATGGCGCGATCGATGGCTTCGGTATCCAACCGCAAGATGACCTCGCCTTTGCGGACCGAGCTGCCGTGGGGGACGGCTTCTTCGACCCGCAGCGTACTCCAAGTCTTGGGGCGAAGGACGATCTCTTTCGCTTCGGCAGGCACGAAGGTCGCCTTGTACGACTTGACGATCTTCAGTGTCTTGGACTTCACCGTGTACCGATCGGATCCCGACGAACTGCCCGAGCTCGACGGCTTGCTGGTTGAGGCAGGTTTGGCCGCAGGCTGGGGCTGTGCCGGTTTCTCCTCGGCCGGTTTTTCGGGCTCGGTCTTGGTTTCGGCGGGTTTCTGTTCCGAGGCTTCAGGTTTCGCGTCGGCCTCGTCGGCGGCCTTTTCGGCCGCCGGAGCCGAGGCTTCTTCGGCTTTCTTCTTGGTTTTGGCGACAGCGGAAGTGCCGACCGACAGCACTCCGATCAGCATAGCGACAATCATGCCGTGAAAAACGATGTTAGCGAACCTTGTTGCCGTTTGAGCCATCGATCGGTTTCCTCCCAACGAAAGGAACGTACCCATGCAATAGATGCGAACAGGATCTGTCACTTCAGAATACAGTTTGCATTGCACACAAAAGAAAACACGGTTTGCTCGGCTTGGCACTGGTTTGCCCGGCGCGCAAGCACACTCCTTGAACACACATCAAGATCGGGTGGTGGTTACACCTTCTGCGGAAAAAGTTTTCTTAATTAGCTAACCATCATATCCTTCCTGGTCGGCAAGGTCACTAAATCCCGACGTGTTTTTTCTGAGAGCAACTTGGGGAGATCCGGGAAAATTATGGCCGCAAGACTGGAGCAGATCGGCAAAATTTGACGATTAATGCGAGTGTAACGGATTGCGCCGCGTGTGCGCCGTCGTCGCCGAACCGCGATGTTCTTGGGTAACGGCAACGCGGGGCCACGCAAACGGTTCACGATGAGGCTGGACGAAATGAGCAAATCCACCTCGAAAGGCGAGCGGAAAACCCGACAGCCGGCTCAGGAAGCGGCCGAACGACCTGTTTCGGAGGCTCGGTTGGACGCTCCCCACCGACCGGCTCGTGGGGCGCATCCGCACCAAGCCGACGCCGAACTTGAACCGCCCGTGGTGCCGTCGGAGGCCGACGACCCCGAAATTTCCGAAGAATCGCCCGGCGAGTCTGTTGCCGTTCCCTCAGAAGAGGGGGGTGAGGGGGAGTTTTCGTGGGAAGATCTCGAGGAATTGGCGCTTGCGGCGGTGGGAGAGGCCGACGATGTGCGGGCGCGGCGACTTCAAACGCAGGCCAAGCAGTTGGCCGAATGGCTTCGCCGACGCCAATTGGAAATCGACCGGCGCGAGGCCGAGCTCAACGCACGACGGGGCGCGTGGGAAAAGGACGTCCGCCTCGCACGCGGCGAACTGCTACGACGCGAGGAAACGTTGGCCGATCGCGAACGAGAATTGGCCGACCGCGAGAAAGAGCTGGCCGATAAAGATGCCCAACTTACGCAACAAATCGAGCGGCTAGCGTTGGCCGAAAATGCCTTGGCCGAGAAGCTTCGCGAGGTCGATCGGATGCTTGACGAAGCCGACCGCGTGGCGGCCGAGCAAACCCGCGAACAACGCGAAGAATTGGCCGTCTTGCGTGATGAACTGGCGCAGCGCGAACAGGTGCTCGACGCCCGCGAAAAAGCTTTGATCGCCGCCGAAGAAGAGATCGAACGCAAACGCGCAGAGCTGGCCGAGGAAGAACGCGCAGCCCGCGAACGTCTTGCCGAGCAGGAAGCACAGATTGCCCGACGCGAAGAGCAATTGGCCCGGCAAGAGAACCGGCTCGCCTTTCAGCGTCAGCAGATCGATGCCCATCGCGAAGCCTCTGCGGCGTTGGTGCGGAACATGATGCGGGGCGTGCAGACGTACCGCGAGTCGGTGGAACGCGAGCTGGCGAAAAAGCGAGAGGCGATTTCCCGCACACCGCCGGAACTCGTGGACAAGACGGCCGAGATCGAAGCCCGCGAGGCCGAGCTTCGTCGCCGGGAGTACACCGTCGTTCGCCAAGAACGCGAGTTGGCGCAAGCCCGCAGCCGACTGGAAGAAACGCGGCTCCACCTGGATCAATTGCGTCGTGAGTTGGTCGAAGAGCGGCAACAGCACGAAGAAACCTTGCGCCGCGAGCGGCGCAAGATTGCGTTGCAACAGCATCGTGCGTTGGAAGAAATCGAAGCGGCCAAACGCGAACTCGCCCAACGCGCGGCGCAACTGGATCGAACCCATCGCCAAATCGAGGCCGTGCGTGCCGAAGTGCTCGATGCGCACCGCCGCACACTCGAGATCCAATTGGCCGTGGAGGAAGCCAAGGTCGAGTTGGCGTCTTCGGCGCCTCCTGCCGTGGTCGCTCGCAAACTGGCGGCCGTGCGGGCGCGCTTGAACGAACAGTATCGCGCGATACGCGAGAAAACCGAAAGCGACCTGCGCCGAATGGGAATGATGCGCGAAGAGCTACGCGAGCAGCTCGAACAGGTGCGAGCCGAACGGCTACGGGCCGAACAGGAGCTTGCGCTACGCGAGGAGGAACTTCTGCGACGTGCCGATTGGTTCGTGCAACGTGAAGTCGAGCTGGCGGCCGAAGTCCAGCGTCTTCGAGAACGAGTTCGGGAAACCGAGGCCCGATGCCTCGAATTGGAAGAAGAAAAAAAGCGACTCGAAGCCCGGCTTCGGGGCGTCGAGTCGCTACATGCGGTCGGTACGTGATTCCGATAGCGTGGGCTAATTCCGGCTGAGGGAGTCGCTCTTGCCGGCCGGCTCGGTCTTTTGCCGTTCGAGCACCATGCGGTTGGCGACCATGACCGCTTGCATGGCTGCCTGGAGTTCAAGAGGCGAGAAGTAGGGGCGTCGCAAGCCGATCGCCGATCGGATTTCCTTGGCTGCCAGTTCTTGGAAGCTCATGTCGTTATTCAAGTGCCAAGCTGCGGCTTGGGCGACCCGTTGCGGGATTTTGCCGTTGGCCATCAGCTTGAGGATTTCGGCGACCTCGGGCTTCTTGGCGTAGTCTTCGATCGGCCGAATTTCATACTTCATGTGAGG
>CAYVVR010000115.1:0-6599 GCA_964454655.1 uncultured Planctomycetaceae bacterium
ACCAACGGCGGTTCACCGCGTTCGCGCGGCACCCACGCATCGAACGACGTGTCCGGCTCGCGGCACACGGCCACGATGCCGTCCTTGCGATTTCCAAAGGCCAACTTGTCGAACACGTCGCCCGGCACGCAGAAGACGTTCCCGGATTCGGCCTGTCGCTTTTCGAGGAACGCGGCGACGCGATCCGCATCGTCTTTCAACGCAAGATCGCATCTTCGAGCGGCGAAAAGCTCGTGGTCGAAGAAGACTTCCTCAACGACGACGCCTGCATCGACCGCCCGCACGAACTCGCGAATGCCGTCGATGAGGATCCGCCCCGTCTTTCGCCGTTGTCGGCCGTCGCGCAGCCGGGCGGCCGCAGTAATCCGCGGATTCTTCCGACTGGTCAACCGGGGAAATCGCTCACCGAATCCATCCACCGTTTCGGGTCCGTCAATGTCGTTGCCACGATTCGAGCTGACGCAACAGTTCCCGCGAGGTCAACCGGTGCATCCGCGGACGCAAATACTCGATCTCGGTTTCTTCGTCGAAGACGTCGAGTTTCTCGCGGGTGTGATGGATCGTTTCTTCCAAGGCCTCGATCCAATCGGCCATTCGATAATGAAAGCCGCTGATCTCGTCGAGCAGTTTTTCGACCAATCGCACGATGTCATTCACGGCATCGCGTCGGTCCTTGGGATTCTCGGCCGTCAGCGCCCGTTTCGCCAGCCACATCAAGTCGTGTTCGACCAATTGTCGGCTGAAGCCGGCCCGAAACAGGTCGTACAACGACGGCAGATGAATTCCGTACTTGAGCGACAGCATCCGGTATCCGGCGAGCAAGTCTTGCGTAATGATTCGCGTTCGCTCGCGGACGGCCACTTCCCAGGCGGCGGCCATCGGGCGTTCGTCGCGCTGCATGAGTACTTCGTGCGCCAAGAAGATGGGCCGCAAGTTCCAGGCGGTTCGTTGATAGAAGCCCGCCTGGCGCAAGAAATCGAGAAGCATGTACAAATTCTGGCCGTAGTCCGATTGCGTCGTGATCCCGTTGTAGTCGATGTACTCGGCGTAATTTTCAAGGATCGTTTCGAAGATGATCTGCAAACACCACCGACATTCGCGCCAGGGCAATTTGCCCGATTCGAGATCGTCGACCAACGGCGACGAGATACCGCGTGCTCGCGTATCGTCGCACAAAGCCTTGAGGAATTCGTCGATCCCTTCCTGCAAGATTCCCCGCAGGTTCGGCATCGACATGAAGTCCTGCGTAAACAGCCCGGCCCCGTAGCGTTCGATGAACTGCTTGACCATCTGCCAGATTTCGGGGTCCCTCAGGGGTTCGGCCGACGAAACGCGGATGCTCTCGGCGTGCTCCAGCCAAATCTTCAACAGTCGCTCGACGACCGCATGGAGAACATCGAACTTGCGCTCCATCGAACGGGCGGAAGCTTTCCGCTCGCTGTATTCTTTGCGCAAAACTTCGAGAACAACGTCGAATATCCCTCGGCAGGCGGCGTCATACATGCGGTCGTACTCGGTCACCGAGGCCGGCGCCAACGGCGATTCTTCTTCCATCCGCCGAATCGCCTGCAAGAGCTGTAACGTCTCGGTGATCAGGCCCAGGCATGGTGCATAGCGCAACAACCGCCCCAACGCCCGATGCAAATTGACGGCCGCGAACAATCGCGACGGCTGGCCGCCGCGGGCCAGATGCACGTACAGAATGGGCTCGCTGTGGATTTTTTCGAGCAACGCGGGCCAATGGTCGGAAACGGTCTCGGCATCGCCGTGCAGCATCGCACGAAAGACGATTCGATATTCGTCGAGCCAGCCTCCCCAGGGAGTTTCCCCGTCGTCGCTTCGGACGAAGTCTTCGGGAATCGCCGCCGTCAACGCACGCTCGGCATCGGCCATGGCCACGGCCGTATCGACCACTCGCTCGCAAAACGACAGGCGCATCACGTTCAGTTGGTCGAACTCGATGATCGATTCCGTTCCGCTGCGAGGACGAGGAATGGGAAACCGATAGACGGTTTCGGCCAACTGGACGAGTTTCTCGCTCAATTCCGCCGCTTGCCGACGCCAGTTTTCGAAGACCTCGTACCGTTCCTTGTCGGGCTGCGTGATGGGGAAGCAAAACATCGCGGTGTGGTACCACAGCCGCGCGACCGTCATCAAAAAGAGCAGATGATTCGTCAGGTACCGAAACTCGGAACTCAACTCGATGAACAACGGGTTTTGGTCGTCGGCGACCGCCCCCTCGCTCCCGTCTTCACCCGAGTCCTGGAAATCGAACTCTTTTTCGCCCGAGAGCAAATCGTCGAAAAACGACTCGTCCAATCGCTCGACCGCATCGCGAAAAGCCGAGAGAAACTCATCCGAGGCGCCTTCGAGTTCCGGCGGAACGTCGTCGTCGGCCGTGTACTCGTCGTAGGCGTAGTCTTCTTTCATGCGGTCGATGTCGCCGGGAGGCGTTAACCCGAACTGAGGCGCACGCCAATACTGCTCACTGTTCGCTTCGAGAAAATCGATGAAGCGTCGCGTCAACTCCCAGCGTTTACGATGCGTGTTGAGATCGGGGAGGTTCCCTCGCCAAACCTTGAAAATCCAGCGAAGGCAAAAAGCGTACAGCGCCCGCATCCCTTCGCCGAAACTCACTTCCTCGCCGCGGCTGGCCCAATGAACCAACAGCGCCATGGCTGCCGCCAGGTCGTTGTGATCGAGCAGCGTTTCGACGATCAATGCGTAGTTCTCGGCCGAGTCGAAATGTTCCACGCGATCTCGCCAGAACGCGATATCGCCTTTTTCGCTGCCGGCGGCGCGCCATTCGCGCAACACTTTCGTACCGCGTTCGTGGGCTTCCCACATCTCCAACGCCGAGAAGCCCGGGACGTCCTCGACCTCGTCCGAGCCGAATTGATCCCACCAGTCGGCGAAGACGTAAAAGTCGTTGGCGACCATCTTTTCGATCTTGGTCTCATCGGCCGCAACCGCTTCTTTCCATAGCCGGCCGAAACTCTCGCACGTCTTGCGGACAAGGTGGATCAGCACGTCGATGCGGTCGTCGCGGGTCGACTCTTGCCGGTTGATAAACAGCGGATAGTTACCGCTGAACCCCAAAATATTCCAGGGATCGGCCAGCGCGCCGCATTCGATGCCGCGCTCGATCAGATCGACAAGGTCGTCCAACAAGTCGAGGGCTTCGGTGAATTTCTTCTCGCCGATCAGTTCGTTGGCGTGGACCAACTCGGCCTCGACCAGCGCCTGAATGCGGCCCGAAACGATATTCGTCTTGAGGGCGTGCTTGAAAGCCAAATCGACCTCGCCGAGTCGGGCGAACACACCGGCCAGCCGCAGGTGGATCTCTTGTTTGGCCCGCAGCTTCGAAATCTCGCTGTTCAAGCTTTGCCTGGCCGAGGCGAACGCCTGGTGTTTTTCCGCACGTTCCTGCCGCAACCGCTTGCCGTGCTTCCCGCGCTTGTTGCGCAACAGATGTTCATAGAACACGTCTCGGTATCCGGCGATTCGTTCCAGCAAGCGAGGCAAGCTCGTTTGCGAACTATGGGCGTCGGGGCGATTTCCCGCCACGCCGGATCCCATCAAAATCGTACCGGCCAGCACGGCTCCGGCCTCGAACAACCGTTCTTGTCGCGGGATGTCGCCGGCCTCTTCGACCCGCTTGAGAATGCAGTCGAGGATCGTCCCCTGAACGACGTAGCGGCGAAAGTAACCGTTCTGGTCGATTCGCCGAAAATCCCAAGTACCGAACTGATAGTTCGGCCGCCGATGCGCGGGGTGCGTGAAATCGTACGGCCGCGGATCGTACGCCAGCTCGTCGAGTAGTTCGAGATCGAGCATGGCGTCTTCGAGAATGCCTTTGGGTGTTCGCTGTAGAATCTTGATCGCTTCTTCGACGACGCGGCGGAACTTCCCTTCGCCGGTTCCGGCCCCGCGTATGTACAACGGCACGGGACAGATGAACTCGTGTTCGTACGGCTCGAAAGCGGTCTTCGATTCGAGCACCGCCGTCGGCCGATAGCCCACGTAGTCGTTGATCGCCGTCAGCGCACGGTCCACGATCGTGTCGTCGTTTCCGGCCGTCTGCGCCGCAAGCAACACCTCGCAGCACCGCGCCAGAAAGTAGGGCTGACACGTGTCGATCGGCTTCCAATGCAACAGCAGATCGTGGTGAAACTCCAAGTATCGGTAGAGGAATTTCTCATCGAGCAGTCGAAGAATCTTACGCGCCTGGTCGCTGTTTCGAAAGGCGGGCGATTCGGCGGCCAATTCGTCCAACCGGTCGATCAACCGCTCGATGATGACGCTCCAAGGATGTGCCGGGTCGGCGTTTTTTCGGTCGCTCTTACGCGAATAGATGCGTCCGGCCTTCCAGAAGTCGTTCCAGGCCTTGAAGAACTTGGGATCGCGGCGGCCCTCCGAGTAGTTCAAATACCCGAGAATCGCTTCCGTCGACGACCGAAGGGTCGCTTCGCTACTCGATTGCGCCATGCCTTGGTCTTCCCACCATCCGTCTGCTCGTTGTCCCTCGGACGATCATCCGTGCCGTGCAACGTTCCGGCCGGAAGCGCCGCACCCCACACGACTTCATCGCCGGACAAGATATCCGCATCATCCCAGAAGCCCCCCTCTTCAACGAAAACACCCCCTCGCTTATCGGGGGCGGTCGGGGGCTACGCGGACCAAACCTCATTGTAATGCCGGGTTCCCGGCCGGTCTACCAGACGGCGAACGCCCCCCTACCCCCGCAATGGGCTTGCCGCCGCCCCTTACAAACCTCGCAATCCGCACGGCCCAACCACCGCCGCGGAACAACATTTGCCCCAGCTTCCCCAAACCGGTTTTCCTGTTCATTTTGCACGTTTTTCGATTATGATGGTAATGAGATCGGTCTCTCGTCCGCATGTGCTATGCCCTGGGACGAGGGATCGCTCGTCTCGTCGAAACGACGACCGGCGAGGCGGCGAGCGATACGTCGCCGGGGAAGTATCATTCCCGAGCGGCGAAAACATCGTGCAGGGCCGCCGGTCGGTGCCTGGAACAACTACCCTTTTCTCCTGCCGGCTACGAATTGGTGAAATCGATGCGAGGAAGGATTGCGTTTCTCGTCGGTACCGCGATGGCGTTCGTGCTCGCCCTGCCCCGTCCGGCTCCGCTCGACGCGGCCGAGTTGCTCAACGACATCGCCTTACATGCCCACAACCTGGAACTGGCGTGGTTCAACCAGGTGCAAATCGACGCCGGACGTTCCAAGGTCGTCGACGTCTTGCTCTCGCAGGGCCAATTGTTCGTGCTTACCGATTCGGCGATCGTCCAAGCCTTCGACGCCGAGACGGGCGCGACGCAATGGATGACCCGCGTCGGCAACCCCGATCATCTCAGCCAACAGCTCGGCGCCAACGATCGGTACGTGGGGCTGGTCAACGGTTCGTACGTCTATCTTCTGGACCGACGCAACGGTCGCATCTTGTGGAGTCGCCAACTGGAAGATGCCGCCGGAGCCGGGCCCGCGATCAGCCAGCAATACGTGTTCGTTCCGGCCGTCCGCGGCAAAGTGATGGCTTACCGATACACGGTCGAGAAGCCCCTCTCGCCGGAAGACTACCGCAAAGAAATCGCCGAAACCGAAGCCGAGTTGCTGGAAGCCGCCGGAACCGAAACCGACGACCTCGAAGCCGCGTTCTCGACCGAAACGGAAGAGGAGCAAATCGAGCTGGAACAACGCGAATGGACCGGGCTGTTTTGCCAATCGTACGGCCGGGCGATGGTCCAACCGATCGTCACCCACGACGTCAAGGGTGAAGAACGGGCGGCGTGGCCCACCGACCGCGGATTCGTCTTCGTGGGCGAAATCAACAACGTGACCGGCTTGTTCCTGTTGCGTTATCGCTTGAACATGGATGCGCCGAGCGCGGCCTCGCCGGCCTACCGTCCGGCTCCGATCGGCTCGCCCCAGTCGGGCATCTTGTACGTGGCCTCGCAAGACGGCTACGTGTACGCATTGGAAGAACGCGACGGCACGCTGTTGTGGCGTTATTCGACCGGCTCGCCGATCACCGAACCGCCGGCCTTGATCGGCAACGAGCTGTACGTGTCGAATCAGCTCGGCGGGCTTCATTGCCTCGATGCCGACACCGGCAAGCCCAAATGGTTCTCGCCCCGCATCCTCCAGTTCGTCGCCGCAAGCGAAACGCGCGTGTACGCGGTCGACAAGCTCAACTTATTGGCGATTCTCGACCGGGCAACCGGCACCCGCATCGACGAAATCGACGTCGTGCGTTACCCGATCCGCTACATGAACACGCAGACCGATCGCATTTACCTGTTGACGACAGCGGGTCTGGTTCAGTGCGTGCGGGAAGTCGGTGCCGAGGAGCCGACCGTTCACGAGTCGTTCGCCCCGACGCCGAGCGAAGAAGGCGAAACGCTGCCCGCGACCGAGCAGCCGCCCGCCGAGGTGAACCCGTTCCAGCCGCAGCAACCGGCCCCGCAACCGGGCGCCGCCGAGAACCCGTTCCTCTCGCCGTGAGGCACGCGTTCAGCGATTTCGCCGTGCCGCCGCGGCTTTCGCCTCGGCCTGTTTTCGGGCTTGAGCCTCGGCC
>CAYVVR010000115.1:6609-9415 GCA_964454655.1 uncultured Planctomycetaceae bacterium
GCCTCGGCCTGCGCATCGAACGCCGGATTCGGCTCTCTCGGAATCGGAGCGTTCACCCGTTGCTGCCAGTCGGTGAGCACGGCGAGCAATTCCTTCGTCTTCTCAGGCTGGACGGTCGCCAGATTGCGGCGTTCGCCGATGTCTTGCCGCAGGTTGTACAGCTCCAGGCCGCCGTCTTCGAAGTACTGGATCAACTTCCAGTCGCCCAGCCGCACGACACTGCACGGTCGCGTGCGGAAAAGGGGATCGCGCGATTCGTACAGCACCGGATTTCCCTGCAAATAAGCCGGGAAATGCCAGAACAAAGGCCGCGGTCCGAGCGTCGTCTTTTCGCCGGTCAACAACGGCACGATGCTCACCCCGTCGCGGATCTGATCCTCCGGCATCGTCGCCCCGGCCATCTCACACAAGGTCGGGTACAAATCGACGCCGATGATCGGTTCGTCGCATACGGTCCCCGGCTTCACGACGCCGGGCCATTTCACGAAAAACGGCTCGCGGATACCGCCTTCGTAGTACGTTCCCTTGTAACCGCGCAGCGGATCCATGTCGGTCGCCTGGTAGAATCCGCCGTTGTCGGAATAGAAGATCACGATCGTGTTTTCGGTCAATCCCAATTCGTCGAGCGTGCGGCAGATGAGCCCGACGCCGTCGTCGACGGCCTGGACCATCGCGGCGTACTGCACGTTGTCGTGCAACTTCCCCGGTGTCTTCGCCTGGTATTTCGGTAGCAACTCTTTCTTGCCCTGCAGGGGCGAGTGCACCGCGTAGTGCGACAAGTACAGCAACCACGGACGATCCTTGTTTTCGCGGATGAACGCGGCGGCCTCGGCGCTGAGCCGGTCGGTCAGGTACTCGCCGGGAGGTGCGTCCTCCAAGCCCGGCGCGTTCGGATGCGGCGGATAGTAGCCTTTCGGCGGACTCCCGGAGTGATTCCCGCCGATGTTCACGTCGAACCCGTACGGCCGCGGATCGGCACTCAAGTGCCACTTGCCCATGATGGCGGTCGTGTAGCCCGCCTTTTGAATGCACTGCGCCCACGTCGTGATCGACGGGTCGAGCACGTCGGTCCCCGGCACGTGCAACAGCCGTCGGTACTTGGCGTTGCCGCGCGGACCGGTGCCCACATTGTAGATTTCGTGCCGCGGCGTGTACTGGCCCGACAGCAAGCAAGCCCGGGCGGGTGCGCAGTTCGCCGCGCACGAGTAAGCGTTCGTGAAGACCATTCCCTCGCGGGCAAGCCGGTCGATGTTCGGCGTCTCGAAGAAATCGCTTCCCATGTACGAGGGATCGCGATAGCCCATGTCGTCGATGTACACGAACAAGATGTTGGGCCGTTTGTCGGCTTGCGCCGTTTCTGCGCGTACCGCCGTGTTCAGCACGGCGACGCACGCGATTGCCCACACCGCGGCCATCCGGATCGACCAACTCATCGATTTCAACCTCTTCGTTGGAACACTAGTGAACACACCGCCTTATCGACTTTGTCGACAATAGACAGCACATCGGCGCATTGCAACGAAAAGGTCCGAACCATGCCGACTTCCAACGGCGAGCCCCTGTTGCGGAATTGCGACGCCGCGTCACACCGACGACGCCGTATCGTCGTCATCGCCGGTCGGAAGCGGCGGGACCGGGCAGGCGTCCTCTTCCTCCTCGGGCATGAAGACCGACCGAAACCGCAAGTACAGAATCGCCGCGGCAAGCAGCAAGACGCCGATCGTCAAGAACGCGATGATCCGGTACAACGAGTCCAGCTCGGCCAGATCGACCAGGAAAATCTTGACGATGACGACGCCGATGAGCGTCACCCCGCCCCAACGCATGAACCGTTCGCGCAGGGCGATCCCCAACGCAATCGCCGCCAGCGCGCCCAACGCCAACACCGACGACACCGCACCGGCCGCCGCCCCCGGCTCGAACGCCCCGCAGTAACGATACGCTTCGAGCATCAAGAACACCGTGGGCAATGCCGGAACGAGGGCTAGGCAACCGCGCGCCGTCCCGGCGATCACCGCACGGCTCGAACCGTGCCGACGCAGTTCCATCCACGCCTTCGCCGCCACCAAAACGCCCGCGAGCATACCGATCGAATGCCAGCATGCCTCCAGCAAGGCGGCGTTCCGCGTCGGAGGCGGATCCCCCATCGCGTAGACTACTACGGTATCGACGATGAAGAACTTGCACGCACCGATCAACATCAAGCAGCCGAAAAGCGCGGCGCCGGTTTCGTTGCGGGAGGCCGTTCCTTTCAGCAACAGCCCGCCGGCAACGACGAACAGCACGGCCGTGGTCGCCGACCATTGGGCCGCCGGCGCCAAGATCCCCAAATCGAGATGCGCCTCGAATACCGCGTAGGCGACGGCTGCGAGCACCCCACCGGCACAGACGCTTTTCAATCCGCCGTCGATCAGGCGATCTAGCAACGAAGGGCCGTCGTGGTCACGCCCGAAGGTTCCGAATCGGCCGGCGGCAACGCCCGTCGCCAGACTCGTTCCGATCGCAGGGAGCAACAACGAACCGAAGCGTTCATGAAACAGCGAAAGGAACTCCGCCCCGGTCATCGCACCGTCGAGATACGGTCGAAAGGCATGCACCCATTCGAATCCGAGCGTGCGGACCAACACGGCGGCACCGACCGCCGCGGTCGACGCCGCCAAGATCGAACTCCGATTCTTTACGGTCAACCATCCGAGCACGACGACTTCGCCCGCCCATGCCAGCCCGATCCATTCCGGCCGGACGATAAGCGCCGTCCCCACCACGGCAAACAAAACCGCCAACGCCCGTACCCCGGCGACCAGAA
>CAYVVR010000116.1:0-9401 GCA_964454655.1 uncultured Planctomycetaceae bacterium
TTGATGAGCTACGGATATCGTCGCGAACCGTTCGGGTGCCGTGTGCGCGTCAGCGTCGACGAAGGGGCGACCTGGTCGGAGGAAATCGTACTTTACGATCGAGCGACCAACGGCGATTTGGGCTATCCCTCGACCGTCGAGTTGGCCGACGGCCGATTGTTGAGCATTTGGTACGAGTTGACCGAGGCTTCTCCCTACGCCGTGTTGAGGCAATGTCGTTGGCGGCTCCGCGACTGACGGGAGGTATTCCGTTCGCGGGTGGCACGCCTGCGGCCGACGTGGTAATCTCGGGCCGGCCGCAGGTCGGCGTTGCGAAACGGCGAATGGCCGCACGTGTTTGCCCGCTCGCCCCTACCGGGACGTCAGGTAGATATCGACCGTTTGGGACGGTTCGGAACCGATCGTGATTGTCTGGCGATTCCCTTCTGCATCGGCAACCTGCTTGGCCAAGGCGTCGGCCTGCATTTGGCTCGCATTCATCTGCATCATTTCGTCACTGGTCTTGGGAAATTGCGGTGAGGCATCGACGGTGACAAGGACCACCTTGTCGCCGGGGGGCACGTTTTCAATGCGGTACGCGCCGTCCTTGATAGGGGCACCGACTTGTGCGCTGTTGCCGTCGAGGGGAGAAAAAGTGACGTATCCGGCCGCCAAAGGCTGATCATCGAGTGTGACGCTCCCCTGGACAGCCACGCCGTTCGACGTATCGCGGCATCCCAGAGTCGTAACGAGTATCGCCAGTAGAATGAGAGTCGGAATGCGTGTCGGCATGGTGTGGACCTCCGGGCAGTTTAGAAACCTTGGACCGCTTCTTTTCCGTTGCGTGTGGCGATGTACCGCCACGTGAGCAAATCGACGGTTTCGATCAAGAACCGAACCGATCCGTCAGCCATGCCGACGTTGACCCCGCCGGGATGGTAGCTCCTGGCGCCGGCGAACGCCTGCGCCGCCGAAGGCTGTCCACCGATGTGCCATCCGATGCTTTGACATGGTGCCGAATAGGAACCGTCTCCTTGGTTTTGCGGACACGGACCGATGATCCGGTCGGGTGCGGTGGAATTGGGCGTGATGGCGTGACTGTACAATGCCCCGCCCATGTTCCCGTAGATGATGCTGCCGATCGGTCCGCCCCAGGCGTTCGTGACCTGCGGGGCGATCCCTTCGGAAATCATGGCCGTATTCGAAGTGCCGTCCTTGATGTCGGCCATCTTTACGCCTTCGGTTGGCACCGAGGCGTTCGTTTCAAAGCTTTGACCGTGTCGGACTGCGAACACACCGGGACGCCATGGACCATTCGTTCCGTCGTTGACATTCTCCCCGTACATATCGCCGGAGCCGACGCATCCCCGATAATTGCCGCGATAGAATCCCCATGTGTTGCTGAACAACTCGTTGCCGTACGGGCCACCGTCGCTGGGACAGACAAACGCCGATATCTTCGATTGCCTGGCAGCGCGAAGTTGGGAATTGCTGCCTGCGGGAGTCAGGGGACAGGTGCCGTTTGCACCCCAATCGGGATGGTCCCACGGAGCCGTACCCAACGCGTATCCGCGTACCGGGAGCGACACGTAGCGATCGTAAACGGCTTTCTGCTCGATGTACGGAAGAATCAGTTCGCTCCACGTGTAACTGTCCCATGCGTCGTATTTGCGGCCGTACGGGAATTCGCCGTACTGGCCGTGAAAATTGTGGCACGCTAGAACTAATTGTTTGATGTTATTGACGCATTGCGATCTTCTGGCCGCTTCGCGTGCCGCCTGGACCGCGGGTAAGAGTAATGCGATCAAGATGCCGATGATCGCGATAACGACGAGCAACTCGACGAGCGTAAAACCGCGCGCAAGCCGCCCCATAGGATCGCTGACCATGATACAACCCCCACATTGAAAGAGATGACACGGAAATGTCGTGACGCCGCGCGATTATCGCCTGCAGCGTCACCAATCCAAGGCTTCCTGTGTGGTTTCGGCCCCGCGACCATTCCCCCGCGAAAGGCCATTACAAAGGCTAATTCTGGTTTCAAGAAACCGCGTGTCAAGCCGTAAGTTTCGGTTTGTGTCTCATTTCTGCTGGGGTGGGAAATATATCGCAGTCAAATTTCAAGTTGCGGTTATCCTCATGAATTTCAGGTGGGAATCCGAGGAACGACACGGGAGGTGTCGCTTGGATGCGAGTGGATGGAAACCTTTCGTGGACGTGTTCGGATAAGAAGTCGCGTGCGAGAATTGGTTGCCGACACAACGGCGGCAATCGGTTGCCAACCATTCGGAGAATAGTCACAGGTGGAAGAGTACGTGTACGTGCGGAAATATGTGATATGTGTAAGTATAATATGCTATTTATCGCGGGTTTTTCGTCGCAATTCGTACAAAAAGTCTGTCAGGTCTTTCGGCAGTGGGACTTCGAAATTCATGGCCTCGCCGGTGACGGGATGAATAAAACCGAGTTCCACGGCAGAGAGGGCCAACCGGGGAGCGCCGCTGTCGTCCGGCCGAGGTTTTCCGAATTTGGGACGATCGTAGATCTTTTCGCCGCAGACAGGATGTCCGGCTTCGGCCAGATGGATGCGAATTTGATGGGTTCGGCCTGTTTCAAGCCGACATTCGACGAGCGTGTACTTTCCCAGCCGCTCTACCGGCTTGACGTGCGTAATCGCAAGCTTGCCGAGGTTGGGATTGTCGGTACTGCCGCGGCGGCCGTCCCCACGATCGCGTACCAGGTACGACTCGATCGTTTGGGCGGGCAGGTATCCGTGGATGAAGGCCAAGTACTTGCGCCGCGTGGTGTGGTGTCGAAACTGCTCCATCAGGCCTCGCTCGGCGACCGCGGTGCGGGCGAAGACGAGCAGACCGCTGGTATCGCGGTCGAGGCGATGGACGGCGCGTACCGGAGGCGGCAACCCTCGACGGCGTTTCTTTTCGATCTTCGCAATGATGCCGGGAAGTAGCTCGTCGAGCGTGGGTTGAAGTTGCCGCCGACGCTTGGGAACATGTTTCTCTTCGCGGTGCCGGACGGTCGTGAGTCCGGAGGGCTTATCGACGACGACCAGATGTTCGTCGAGATACAAGACGGTGACGTCTCGCGGCTTCGGGGGGGCCGGCAAGGGTGCGGCGTGCAGCTTCGCCACGTCCTGAAGCCGCAAGCGGCGACCGGCGTCGACACACGCGTTGCCGTTGAGCGAGACGTAGCGTCCGCGGATGAGCTTGTGAATGCGCGACCACGGAACCCCCGGCAGCCATTCACGCATGGCCGCTGCCAGCGACATATCGACTTGTCGGGGCAGAACGCGAAAGATTCGCTCGCCGAACTCGTGCATGGCAGACCCTCGAGGCGCGTACCGCATCCCATAGCGACGTTCCCGGAGGGGGCCGCCCCGCACCGGGGAATCCCCTATTATGACCTGCAACACGTAAATTGCCTATCACCCCGGTGGTCGGCAAGAGGAACGACGTGCTTGGTTTGCCCCCGCTGGAAGGCTTCCCGATGCGTGCGTCACAATAAGAGAAAGGCGTTGCTTCGGCGGGTGGCAGATACGGCGACAACGATCAGGAGACGGTCATGGCCGCACTTTCGGACGACGACAAACGATATTTGCTCTCGCTGGCACGGGATACCATTCGCAAGGTTCTGTCGGAAGGTGCCTTGCCGAGCGTCGATCCGGACGGACTGTCTGAAGCCTGCAAGGAAGAAAAGGCGTGTTTCGTGACACTGCACCGCGGGAAGGAATTGCGGGGTTGTATCGGGCATCTTCGCCCCAGTGCCCCGCTGTACCGGGCAGTGATGGAAAACGCTCGGGCGGCGGCTTTGAAAGATCGACGTTTTCCGCCCGTCCGACCCGATGAGGTCGATGAACTGACCATCGAAATCAGCGTGTTGGACGCCCCCGTTCCGCTTGAACGCCGTCCCGGCGATGAAGCCGATGTGCTAAGTCGTATCGTTCCGGGGGAATGCGGCGTCATCTTGCGGAAGGGCACTCGTTGCGCGACGCTCTTGCCGCAGGTGTGGGCCGTGTTGCCCGATCCGGCGGTGTTTCTCGATCGTTTGTCCCAAAAGGCCGGCCTGCCGGGCGATGCGTGGAAGGATCCTACCGTTCAGTTGGAGGTGTACCACGTCGAGGCATTCACGCAGGGCCCGACGGCGTGCGACCGCAATTGAGTATTCGCCGGAACGAAGCCGTTCGAGAACTTTCGCGTCACGAGATCTGGTGAACGACGATTGCATTGTGCGCCGATACCGGCAGCCCGGTGCCCGTGATGAGCACGATACGGTCGCCGGGTTCCAAGAACCGCCCTTGCCTTCCCCACTCGACGACGGTTCGTACGATTTTGACGGGATCGTCGGCCGGGGCTTCGGGGAGCGGAATCACGCCCCAATAAAGGCACATTCGCCGAATGCCGGCCGGCGAGCTGCTGACTCCGACCGTCGGTACCGGAAACCGGTGCTTGGAAATGCTCAGCGCCGTTTGGCCGGAACTGGATGCGACAACGATCAGTTTGGCGCCGAGATCGACGGCGATCTTGCCCGCATGAAGGGCCATCGATTCGGTGATCGCGTTCAGTTCGTGGTGCGGTTCGGCCGCGGCGCGAAGAGATCCGGACGACGATTGTTCGACCGCCATCGCTATGCGGTGCATCATTTCGACCGCTTCGACCGGGTATTGGCCGATCGCCGTTTCTCCCGAAAGCATACAGGCGTCGGCGCCGTCGAGGATGGCGTTCGAGACGTCGGCCACTTCCGCACGTGTCGGCAGCCGGGCGTGCTGCATGCTGTCGAGCATTTGCGTGGCAATGATGACGGGCTTGCGGTGCTTCGTCGCCTCGCGGATGATCCGCTTTTGTTCGACGGCCACGCGAGCAATGTCGATTTCAACGCCCAGGTCGCCGCGGGCGACCATGACGCCGTCGGCGGTTTGTACGATGGCTTCTAAGTTTTCCAAAGCTTCGGGCTTTTCAATCTTCGCGATAATTTGCGTTTCGCCGCCCGCCTCGGCGATTAAATCGCGAAGCCGGAGGATTTCGTCGGGCGTGCGAACAAACGACAACCCGACGAAGTCGACATCGTTTTGTGCCGCCCAGCGTGCGGCTTCCCGGTCTTTCGGTTGTAGGGCGTCCACTTTCAGTTTGACGCCCGGAAGATTGATCCCTTGACGACTGCGGACGATGCCGCCTTGGACGACGCGGCACACGGCGGCGTCGGGGGTGACTTCTTCGACACGCAACGCGACGGTTCCGTCGGCCATCATGACGCGATCACCGGGAGCCAATTCGTCCAGCAGCGCTGCATAGGTGCTGGTGAACTCACCGGGAACCGTCGACCGATCGCCGCGAACGAAGCGAACCGTTTTTCCCGCCACGCACAAAAACTGGCCTTCGGGGAGTTCGCCCAAGCGGATTTTCGGTCCGCCCAAATCGACCAAGACCCCGACCGGAATTCCGGTCTTCGCTGCGGCGTCGCGAATTTGTTCGAGACGCCGGGCAAAATCGGGAATGTCGCCGTGCGCCGTGTTGATTCGGAAAACGTCGCAGCCGACCTCGATCAAGCGCTGGAGTGTCGCAACATCGTCGCAGGCAGGGCCGACGGTCGCAACGATCTTCGTCTGGCTGGGGCGCTGCGTCCGAATCACGCTTTGACGGGCCATGCTGTTCCTCCCTGGCGGCTCGGTTGACCGGAACGGATTTCAATGCCCCCTGAGCGGGCGGAATCCATCCCAACGGTGGTGATGCCTTGATGCTCAAGATACGAAATCGCTCGATTGAAAACAATTCAGATCGACGATTGAAGCAAAGTGAAAGATCGGATCGCCCGACGATTGCGTTTCCGACTCGGTTCGACTAGCTTGACGAGTATGGAACCCACCGAATGGAACGCCGGGTGATTCGTGTTTCCCCCCGTCCTGCTCGGCCGTCGCCTTCCGGCGACAGTGAACCTGATGTGTTCCTTTGAGTACCCCGGTTCAGGATTTGAGTTTTTCGATCGTTGGAACTTCGTGATATGAGGAGTTGAAGATGTCCGTGATTCGCGCTTCCCGTCGCCGTTTCTTGAAAGCCGGTGCCGCAATGGCGGGACTGGCGAGTGTGCCGAGTTTGTGGATGCGTTCTGCTTCGGCCGAGCCCGCCAGTGAGCGTCTGCGAGGGGCTGCCATCGGCGTCGGTGGTCGTGGTACGGCCGACGGAAATGCCTTGGCGGCATTTGCCGACATGGTCGCTTGTGCCGACGTGCATCGAGGGAATGCCGAAAAGTTCGCCAAACGCTACGAAGGCAAATGTGAGATTTACGGCGACTATCGAAAAATCCTCGATCGCGACGACATCGACGTCGTGACGATCGGGACTCCCGACCACTGGCACGTCAAGATCGCGATCGACGCGATGAAGGCGGGAAAAGACGTCTACTGCGAGAAGCCCCTGACGCTGACGATCGAAGAAAGCAAGTTGATCTGCCAGGCGGTACGCGAAACGAATCGCGTGTTCCAGGTGGGAACCCAGCAACGAAGCGAATACAACGAGATGTTCCTCAAGGCCGTCGTGCTTGCCCGCAGTGGTCGGTTGGGCAAGAAACTGCACGCCTTGAGTTCCGTGGGGCAGGCAACCGCCGGTGGTCCTTTTGAAACGGCGCCCGTTCCCGACTACCTGGATTGGGATTTCTGGCTTGGTCAGGCGCCGAAAGTGCCGTTTTGCCCCAACCGCATCGGTTGGAATTTCCGCTGGTGGTTCGAGTACTCCGGCGGCCAGGTGACCGACTGGGGCGTTCACCACACCGACATTGCCTTGTGGGCGTTGGGCGGCGAAAACACGGGGCCGACCACGATCAAACCCGTGAGCGCCGAGTATCCGCTCGGACGCGAACTGATGCTCGAAACCATGCTGGGCAAACGTCGCTGGGAAGATTTGCCGGTCGCGTACAATGTCGCCCACAAATTCGATTGCGACATGGTCTTGCCGAACGGCAACACGATCAAGCTGTTTAGCGGGAAGAACGAACTGATCATCGAAGGTGAGCTCGGCAGGATTCGAGTCAACCGCGGCAGCCTGACGGGCAAGCCGATCGAAGAATTGACCGAGGCCGACAAGAAGTGGCTGCATGACGAAGTGCGTAAATTGTACGGCGGTGAACCGGGCAACCACATGCGGAATTTCATCGAATCGGTCAAGGCTCGCAAGCAACCGATCTCCGATGTGTTTACGCACTGCAACTCGGTCAATGCCTGCCACATGGCCAACATCGCCATGTTGTTGAACCAGGAAATTCACTGGGATCCCGAGAAGCAAGAATTCGCCGAAGAAGACGCGAACAAGCTCATGTCGCGCAAACAGCGTGAACCGTACACGATTACGCTGTGATCGGCGAACGCGACGGGACGGTCGTCATGCCGCACGCGGCGACGACGATCGGAACCTGAAAACGTAGAACGTCCTGCGGGCGGCGAAGCGGTTGCTTGGCCGCCCGTTTGAGTTGGTCGGTCCGGCGTTTCTCTATCGATTGCCGAGCTTGAGGATTTCGGTTTGTTGTCAATTTGCGACTGAATGTCGATGGAACTACAATTCCAGCTTGCGTATCCGCTGGAGGGCAATTAAGACGGACGCTGCATTCAGTACGCGTTCTTTCGAACCACAAGTCCCCCCTGCCCGTTCCATTCCACAGGAGTATTGCGATGAAAAGTAGGAAAGCATCACGTCGTCGTTTCCTCGGAACCGTCGCAGCCGGAAGTGCCGCGGTTGCCGTTCCCACGTTTTGGAACCTTCGGTCGGCGTTGGGTGAATCGGCGAACGAACGCTTGAACGTCGGATCGATCGGCGTCGGTGGTCGCGGATCGGGCATCGGGCACGACGCCGGCGGCCGGGGGAATATGGTGGCATGCGCCGATGTCGATCTCGCACATGCCGAGCGGTTTGCATCCCGCTACGAAGGTCGATGCAAGGTCTACAAAGATTATCGCGAGCTGTTGGATCGCAGCGATATCGATATCGTGACGATCGGCACTCCCGATCACTGGCACGTTCCGATCGCCATCGCGGCCTTGAAGGCAGGGAAAGACGTCTACTGCGAAAAGCCTCTGACCCTCACCATCGAGGAATGCAAACTTATCCGACAAGCGGTGAAGGAAAGCGGTCGCGTGTTCCAGGTGGGAACTCAGCAACGAAGCGACCGGCGATTCTTGCAGGCGATCGCCATTGCTCGCAGCGGTCGACTCGGAAAGACCCTGACGGCTACCTGTTCGATCGGCGGTGGGCCGGTCGGCGGGCCGTTCCCCGTTACCGACCCGCCCGAAACGTTGGACTGGGATTTCTGGCTCGGGTCGACGCCCAAGGTTCCGTATAGCCGCGAACGCTGCCACGGCACGTTCCGGTGGTGGCTCGAATACTCCGGCGGGAAGTTGACCGACTGGGGAGCCCATCACGTCGACATCGCCCAATGGGGCTTGGGCTACGAGCATTCGGGACCGATCGAAATCGAAGGGGAAGGCAATTTTCCGACGATCCCCGACGATTTCGATCCGGTGGCCTTCTTTGCCGGAAAGGTCAAACTGCCCAACGCGTACAATACGGCAACGACCTTCCAGTGCACCCTGAAGTTCGACAACGGCTCGAAGATGATCGTGCGGCACGGTCCCGACAACGGCGTTTGGTTCGAGGGCGAAAATGGCCGTATCTTCGTCAACCGCGGACGTATTTCGGGCAAACCGATCGAAGAGATGACGGAGACCGACAAGCAATGGCTCGAAGAAGAGGTTCGTAAGCTGTACAAAGGCCGCGAATTGCGAGGCCACATGAACAACTTCTTCGAGTGTGTGAAGGAACGGGCCGAACCGATTTCCGACGTGGCCACGCACGTGCGGGAATTGACGTCGTGCCACATGTGCAACATTGCGATGTTGCTCAAACGTAAGCTGCGTTGGGATCCCGAAAAAGAGGAATTCATCGGCGACGAGCAGGCGAACGCGTTGATGTCGCGTCCGCGTCGAGCGCCGTACACGCTCGATATGTAAACCGTCCAGTCGATCGAGGCAGAAGGCGATACGCCTGTCGTTGACCATCGCGCACCCGCGAGCCGGTGTCGAATCACCGATCGTGGGTGCATTTTTCTTGTTGAGAATCGGCGAGCGACGTAAATGCCCGCGGGGCGGCGTGCGCTGCTTGCCGGACGAGGCGGTTGCCGGTAGGTTGAATCCGACGGGGGCAATAACGCGATCTCGGAAGACATCACCGTTTTCTTCGGAAGGATGACTGCCTCATGGCGGCAGACTACTGGCAGGGAAAAGTCGTTCTCGTCACCGGCGGATCGAGCGGACTGGGCTGGACGATCGTGCAAGCGTTTGCCGCGCGCGGCACGAAAATCGTGATCGTCGGCCTCGAGCCCGAAGCGGTCGAGGCCAAGACCGAAGAATTGCGGCGGCGCGATGT
>CAYVVR010000117.1:0-9384 GCA_964454655.1 uncultured Planctomycetaceae bacterium
GTCTTGACGGCGTTTCGTCTTCATGACACTGGTCGGGCGTGCGCCAAACTTATCCATTGCGTACTTGACAAGCGGATGCTTGGACTTTTCGAACAAAAGCTGCTGCGGTGCTAGTGTGTTTCCACCGATCGCAGTTCGCCGAGGGCCTCCCTCGGTCACGGCAAATTCAAGCCGCACACGCTTGCCGAGCACCTTCGCCAACGCCGATTGCAGTCGAGCGAATTGCTCGGGTTTTTCGCAATAATTTTTCGAAAACGAATTCTGCGAACGAAAATACACCACCATGCGATCGGGGTCGGGGACGTCGATTCGCTCATATCGCTTGGCTTGTTCGGCCGTCAATGCCGGAACATGCTTCAAGGCCTTGCGCCACACCTCCATCGCGGTTTCGCGCGTGAGCCCAAGCGAGTCGCTCGGCTCCACTTCGTCCTTGGGTTGGTGCGATGCCTTGGTCGACGAGGTATCGGCATCGTCGTTTCGCACAGACAGAACCGGTTCCGCCGACTCGGAAACAGAACGATTCGGTGCACGACTCACCGTTTCGGAGACGGTGGGGGCGGGCTCAGCGACGTTTTTTTTTACCCCGGAAGCCCCACCAACCGCTCCAGCGGCCCCGGCAACCTGCAACCGACGCAAAACACCGGAAAGATCATCAAGATTGGCCAGATTGGCCAATCGCACGAGGGTCAAATCGGCCAGGATCAAATCGTGGGTCACCAGACGCAGCCGAGCCAACGTCTGGTCGATAAGCTGCATCGCTGTCGTCACGCCCGACACACCCAAATTCTTGCCGAGCTCGCGCAGCTTCTCGAGCGAGCCGGGCGACGCAGCCACTAGGTATTCTCCGGAACAGCCTACCGAGGCGACCATGATATCGCGATAGTAGGCCAGCAGTTGCTCAAGCAACAACGATGCATCGACACCCGCTGCGACCGCCGCGTGCAGTTCTTCGATGGCTTCTTTGGCACGTCCGGCAATCAAATGCGAAACGATCGCATCGAGCCGCTCGGTTCCAGCCGTTCCTAACGCCCGATGGACGTCGTCGGTCGTCAACTCGCCTTCGCAGAAGGCCAACAATTGTTCGAGTAGCGACTGGGCATCGCGCATCGACCCGGCGGCCCGGCGTGCCACCAACTCGAGAGCCTCGGGCTGCGCGGCGACGCCCTCGGCTTCCGCGATTTGGGCCAAGCGCTGCACGATGGCGGTCGTCTCGATTCCCGCGAAATCGAAACGCTGACACCGCGACAGGATCGTAATCGGAACTTTTCCCGGTTCCGTCGTGCAGAAGATGAATTTGACGTGCGGCGGCGGTTCTTCGAGGGTCTTGAGCAAGGCGTTGAAGGCCTCGCGGGTGAGCATGTGCACTTCGTCGATGATGTAGATTTTCATCCGCGCCCGCGACGGCCGAACGGTCACGTTTTGCCGCAGTTGCCGAATCTCGTCGATTCCGCGATTGCTCGCACCATCGATTTCCAAGACGTCGACATCTTCGCCTTCCGCGATACTCCGGCAAATGTCGCACACGTTGCAGGGCTCGGGCGTCGGTCCTTTTTCGCAATTGAGGGCCTTTGCCAAGATGCGAGCGGTCGACGTCTTCCCGACTCCGCGGGCACCGGTGAAGAGGTAGGCGTGCCCTACTCGATTATGCCGAATCGCGTTCACCAACGCCTTGGCGACATGCGACTGTCCGATGAGTTCATCGAATGTTTGAGGGCGATAACGCCGCGCCACAACGACGTATTGTTGTTCACCCTCTGCATTCGGCGTCGGAGTGCTCGATTTCTTGCGACGCCCAGCCATGATCCCATCTCATCGGAAAGAGCTTTGCAAACGGCCCCGCCCCGTCGATTCGACTCCGGGGACTGCGACAGCGATTCAGCGATTCTATTCTAGAAAAATCGCCGGCGCCGGGCGAGGAACCCACCACACATGAGGTTGGCTGCTTATGGCTGCTGGCTTTCGCCCCTGACCAGATTCACAGCTCCCCATTGTGGGGGCCCCTCGCCTGACGTCGGCAACTGTCGCGTCGTCGCGCGGCCGTACCACCGACCGCTACCCCATGTTGTACGCGGTTTTCTCATGAGCGTCAAAGGGGCCACCGCCCGGAAGTGGCATACGGACTGGTTGCCCGTTGTCTCAAGTTCGCTTCGCAGGCATCGTGAGTCTGCATTCTTGCGATCGCACGTCCGAAGCCCCCGGCCGCTGTTTCTCTCGAATTTCAGAGGCAAAAGAGACTTCCGCGCTCAAGCGAAACCCGCACAGTTTGAAGAAATTATGCAACAGCGAGAATCCTTGCGGCGTAAGCAACGATTCAGGGTGAAATTGAAATCCGCAAATCGGCAATGTTCTGTGGCGAATCGCCATGATGGTGTTCGTGTCGTCGCGCAACCGTGCCGAAATCACGAACGAATCGCGCAGTTCACCGGCGTCGACGACGAGAGAATGATATCGCCCGACCTGTAAAGGATTCGGTAATCCGGCAAATTCCCTTCGGGTATCGTGCTCAATCCACGAAGCGCGACCGTGATACGGATCCGCACAGCGCGTTATCTTTCCCCCGTTCACGACGGCGACAATCTGATGTCCTAGACAAATGCCCAGAATCGGACGTCGTCCCCAGAATCGTCGGGTTACCTCGCACGCTTCGGGCGCATCCTCGGGCCTTCCCGGTCCGGGCGACAAAACGAGGGCCGAATACGCCTCGGGATCGACCGCCGCCAAACGCGGGTCATTCCTCCGCAATACGTCGATGCGCAGGCCCAGTCGCAACAAATAACGCCCCAGGTTGTGAACGAAGCTGTCGACATTGTCGACCAACAGAACGGGGCGATCAGAAACCGGCGGTAATGCCCCGAAGCAGACGTCGTCTGCCTGGGGGACCGAGTTGGCCCTTCCGTCACGCATCGTCGCCCAACTTCCTCCGTTTGACGAGCGTGACTTCGTTTCCCTTGTCGTTGAAACGAACTTCGTCCATGAACGTTCGCATCAGCGAGATCCCTCGCCCTTGACCTAGTGATTTTTCGTCGGAAGGCTCACGGGTAAGCGCCGACACATCGAAGCCCGGGCCGTCGTCCCGAACGACGAACACCGTCTCCTCGTCTCCAGCAGTCACTCGGACGTGGATCCGCCGCTCGGAGTACGGCGACTCGGAGGATCGCTTCTCAACCAGGCTCAAATCGTCTTCGGCCAGCAGATGATCCGAGACCGCTTCGATTTCCTCTTTGCCGATTTGCAGATTGCCGTGGAACAGCGCGTTCAACAATGCTTCCTTCAACGCGATGCCCATTTGCAATCTGCCCGCGAAATCGGCGAATCGCATGCCGCTTAGAATCTGCTGGACGAACGAAACCAACGGCTCGATCAATTCGGGATCGTTTTCCAACACGAACTCGAATTCCATTTGCCTGAGCGACTGCATCAGACGTTCGCGACTGCGGGTTTGCTCGGCGATCCGCAGTACGCTGTCGGCCGTCTCGGGCAATCGAACGGCTAGCTGCGACTTAGGAACGTAGCTGGCCGCCCCAAGCTCCAAGGCTTCGACCGCCAACGCATCGCTTCCGTAGGCGGTCATCAAGATCACGGGCACTTCCGGGTAAAGCCGCTGAAGCTCCCGCACAAGCCCCAAGCCGTCCATTTCGGGCATCGTCAAATCGGTAATCACCAGATCGGGATCGACCATCCCCATCCGGGCCAACGCTTCGATACCGCTGGCAGCATACTCGATTTTCCAGGCGAAGCGTTTTTCCAACAGTCCGCCCACGAGCTTTCGGTCGACGGGCGAATCGTCCACGACAAGTACGGTCGTCATCGTCAGGCACTCCTGCAGCCGGATTTCGAACCGGCCGGCTTGTATCACCGTCTTCGACCTTGCCCAGCGGCCTCGTTCTCGATTCCATCGACAAGTGTACCGCTTGTGGGCGAGCGAGAAAACCGAATTGTCGATATCTCCCCTTCGGTTGGTCCGCTTGCCGATCCCCCAACCGGTTCCTGTTCGTCGGGGATCTCGTCAAGCCGCCGAGTCGACGGATGCCTCTTCAGCACGTTCGCCGTCCTTGGCCGAATCCTCCGCGGATTCTTCCTGAGCTTTGCCGCTGGCCAACTTGCCTTCTTCCGAAATCAGCCCGCTGGCCAATGCTTTTTCGACTTCTTCCTGCTCGACCTCGATTGTGACGACTTTTGAATACAGCAGGTAAAACGTGGGGGCAAGGAACAACACCAAGACGGTCGTCGCCATAAGCCCGAACGCCAAGCTTGTCGCCATCGGAATCAACACCTGGGCTTGAAACGACTTTTCGAACATGATCGGCCCCAAGCCTCCGACAGTCGTTACCGACGTGAGGAACACGGGCCGAAAACGCGAACGGCCGGAATCGATCAACGCTTGGAATACCGGCACGCCCGCTCGAACCCGGTGGTTTATGAAGTCGATCAACACGATCGAGTCGTTGACGACCACCCCGGTCAACGCCACGATACCGAACAGACTAAACAAGGTAACCTGAAGGCCGAGTACATAGTGGCCGAAAATCGCCCCCACCATGCCGAAGGGAATCACGGCCATGATGATGATCGGCTGGGTGTACGAGCGAAATTCCATCGTCAACAAAGCGAACATCGCCACAAGGGCGATCAGCAACCCGCGAATCAGACCGCTGATCGATTCCTGCGTCTGCTGCTGCATTCCTTCCCAACTCACCCCGAGACCTCGATATTCGGGGCGGCTCAGCAGTTCGGGTAGGAACTTCGACTTCATTTCGGCGATGATCTTTGCCGAGTTACCGATATTCTCATCAACATCCGCCGTGATCGCGATGGATCGACGCTGCCCAAGCCGGTTGATCTGCGAGTAGCCGCGTTCGACTTTCACGTCGGCCACCTCGGTGATCGGCAGCATGCGATCCCCCACGCGAACGCGAATATCGTCGAAACGATGCAACGAACGGCGTTCCTCTTCCGGATATCGCACCATCAGTTTTACTTCGTGGCGTCCACGTTGGAGCCGCATCACCTCTTCGCCGTAGTAGGCCGAGCGAATCGTACGGGCAATGTCGGTCGTTGTGATCCCCAACGCTTTGGCTTGATCTTTCACCCGAATTTGGAATTCCCATTTCCCCGGCCGAGAGTCGTCTTGAATGTTGTAGACCCCGCGTTTGGAAGCGAGATATTTTTTGCATTCTTCGACAGCCGCTTCCAGCATATCCATATCCCGAGGAACGGCCGTCAGCCGGAACTCAATCGACTTGCCTCCCGGCCCCATGGCCTCGGCGGCGAACTCGACGCTCTCGGCCCCGGGGAAGTAGTTCCCCATCGCTTCCGCTCGGGCCCGCCACAACTTGATGATCTCTTCACTATGCAGTTCCCGCTTGTCGGGTTCGACGAGCTCGACTTCCACCTGCCCGGAATGGCTTCCCGAAGGAAGTTCGTTGCCGATACGTAGCGCATCGGCGACGAGGTCTCCCACGAGCCGGTGTGTGGCGACGACCAAATGCCGTCCTCCGTGCTTTTCGGCCCATTCCTTGTCGATGTCATGGATCGCCTGTTCCATGATCTCGACCGCTTCGGCCGTTACTTGGACGGGCGTTCCGTCGGGATAGTAGATCTTGGCGTTGATCGTAGGAGAATCCATCTTCGGGAACGACACGAACGGCACGACTCCCGACCGCACGAAGCCGATAGAAATCAGCAATACGGCAACCGCCGTTCCCACCGTCACCATCGGATGTCGCAGTGCCGTTTTCAGGACGGGCGTGTAAAGCCGATCGATCACCCATTGCATGCCCGCGTCGGCCTTCTCGTTGACCACACGAGACACCTGCAACAACTTTTGCCACGCGATTCCAAAATTCGACAACAAGGCGATAATGGCGACAACCACGAACATCGCCATTCGTACCCCGAAAGAAATGGGCGAATCGGCACCGGCTCCGCGTGCCCAGCCGAACACGGCGATCAACAACCCGAAACTGACGAATCGCCAAATCCATATCAGACGCCGCCGCAACCGCATCTTCTCGGGCGGCACATCCTTTTCTTCATCGTGCGCCAGGTGGCAGGGCAAGACGAAGAACACCTCCAACAGCGAAATGATGAGCATTGCGATCACGCCGATCGGCATAATCGCGATGAATTTGCCCATCACTCCCGGCACGAACAACAAGGGCACGAACGCGATGACGGTCGTCATCACCGAGGCGAAAACCGACGGCAGCACCTCGTACGTCCCATCGATCGCCGCCCGCAGATAACTCTTGCCTCGCTGTCGGTGCTCGTACACGTTCTCGCCGACCACGATGCCGTCGTCGACCAAGATTCCCAACGCCATCAAAAAGGCGAACATCGAGAGCATGTTCAACGTGTGCCCCATCGAAAGCAGCACGGCGCACGCCCCCAACATCGAGACGGGAATCCCCAATGCCACCCAGAATG
Source organism: uncultured Planctomycetaceae bacterium (assembly GCA_964454655.1). Taxonomy (GTDB): domain Bacteria; phylum Planctomycetota; class Planctomycetia; order Pirellulales; family Thermoguttaceae; genus CAYVVR01. The sequence continues at coordinate 6,427 of CAYVVR010000117.1, forward strand.
CGAGACGCAATTCGAGAAACACCGCCAAGACGACGAACACAATGACCAACCCCTGTGCTCCATTCTTAAGCAACAGGTTCAATCGGTCTTTCACGTGAACCGAAATATCTTGCCACGTGATCAACTCGTAACCCGGCGGCAATTTCTTCTGCGCGAGGTACTCACGAACTTCGCGCGTGATGGCAATCAAGTCTTCCGATTGCGTCTTGCTCACCAAAAGCGCAATCCCGGGACGGCCGTTGATCAAACTGATCGTCGATAAGTCGGCGAATCCGTCGCGCACGGTTCCCAAGTCGCCGACGGTCAGCACGCTGCCGTCGGGACGCATGATGATGGGCAGTTCCGCGATCTCTTTACCCGTCAAGTACTTGTTTTTTCCGCGAAGCAGAATTTCCTGCGACGAGGTCTTCATGGTACCGGCGGGCAGCTCGATGTTCTGCATCCGCAGAACCTGCGCCACCTGTTGCAACGTCAGGCCGTAGCGCCGCAACGTCGATTCCGAAATCTCCACCGAGATTTCGTACGGTTTCGTCCCCATCAGGCTGACTTGCGAAACCGAGGGCAGTTGCAACATCTCGTCGCGAATTTCCTCGGCCAACTCACGGAGAGCGATTTCCGCCTTCGGATCATCGCTATTCGGTCCTAGAAGGCCGACGGTGATCGCTTCGCGTCGCAGGGTTATTTGTTTGATGACGGGGTCTTCCGCCAGCTCGGGAAAGCTGGGAATGCGATCGACCTCGGCGCGGACTTCATCCAATACTTTGGCCGTATTCGCCGACGCTTCGAGTTCCAGGATGACCGATCCCGCGCTCTCGCCGGCAACCGAGTACATCTTTTTGATGCCGGCGATTCCCGAAACGGCCTCTTCCACCTTTTGGCATATCCCCTCTTCGACTTCTGCCGGACTGGCGCCGGGGTAGGGAACCGTCACGAGTACGATTTCCAAGGCGAACTCGGGAAACACCTCACGACGCAAATTCACGGCGCTGACGACACCGATGACCATGGCGCCGACCAGCAACGTGTTCATCGCCGGCGTATTGCGAACGGCCCACGTCAAAAGAGATTTCATCGGACCACCTGCTCCTCGACCTCGACCCCCTCACCCTGCGTCGTCAGCGGTGCGTTTTCTAAGAACGGCGTCGGCGATACGGCCACGCGATCGCCGAGCTTCAACGTTTCGGCGTCGGCCAATACAATCACCGTGCCGTCTTGGGCATCGACCGGCTGGACCGATACCATTTTCAGCTTTCCGTCCCGTACCCGCGCCACACGATCGCCCGGCCGCAAGGCGTCTTCCGGGATTTCCCACAACACGCGCTGGGGATCAACCTGAACTTCGACGGAGACGAACATACCGCGAACCAACGCCGGCGGCGCGAACACGCCGCCTTCCCCCTCGGCCTGCACCGCAAAGGGGTCATCCACGCGAATGCGACACGGCACCATTCGCGTCATCTCGTCGAACCCGGCGTTTTCATAACGCGACAGGCGTCCCGCCCACGAGAACCGTTCACCTCCCACCTCGTACGAAACGCGAGCAGGCAGCGGCGGCAAGCGAAAAGCCGCCGGTCGACGATCACCCGGCTGCTGCGAAAGCTCACTTCCGACCATCGGCCAAATCCAGCCGATCTGGTCCGTGCGAAAACTGCACTTCACTTCGACCGCCGACGTATCCTCGATCGCGACGACCGGCGTCCCCGCTCGTACGTACGAATCCTGCTCGACCATGTCTTGGACGATGACGCCGTCGACCGGCATGACGATCTTCGTTCGCTCGAGATCCAGCCGCGCCTTTTCGAGCATGATCATCACGCGATCTCGCGCAGCTTCCAGCCGCGACTTGCTGGTCTTTTTGGCCCGAAATTGATTCTCAAGCTGTAACAACGACGCTTCGGCCTGAAGCAACGTGCGACGCGATTGGTCGAACTCGGCATCCGTCACCACACCGCGATCGTGAAGCTCTTGTAGGCGTTGAAAGTCGCTGCGCTGTAATTCCAACTGCGCCTTCGACACGTCGATCAACTTCTGGGTGTTATCCAAGTCGACCTGCAATTCCACCAATGCATTGGCCGCTTGCTCGAGGTCTTCCTCCAGTTGCCGAACCTGGATGCGATAGTCGCGATCGTCGAGTTGCAAAAGCACCGTGCCCGCGGGCACGAAATAACCGGCTCGACACACATCGGCTTTCTGAACGATCCGACCGCCGACTTCGGCCGCCAATTCGATTTGCCGATAGGGGACGACGACGCCGTCGGTTTCGAGAGTCAACCCGCCCGCGTGCTGCTTGATCGCCGCGGTCTTCACCCGGTAGACCGGCTCGGGAGGCGTCACTTCTTGCGGCGGCTCGCGCAAGCTTTCAAGAAACAAGAATCCGCCGACGCCGACAGCCAACACGGCAATCAGCATCCCGACGTCGATCAGGGAACCGATCCAGCCTTTTCCGGTGATTCCAGAAATGCTCATGGCCAAAGCGGCCTCCTCGCATCTAGTGCAAACATCTCAGGTAGGACACGCATCATGAAGGATTCCGACGGCGTCACACGTTTGCGTCGTCTATTGCGTATCACGGTTACTGGCCGCCTTTTCACCGGCTTCTCCCGTGGCAGCAACCTTCGTTTGTTCCGTCGGCTCGCATCCGTCGCGATGGGAAAACCGCTCCGTCAGCGACGGCTCCAGTCCCAGCGCCGCGAAGACGAATTGCGTAATATGTTCCGCAATGCATTCCGGCGTAAACCGAGCCTCGTACAGATCGGACGGCACCAACTCTCGAATGATCTGAGCGGCTCCGCGATAGTGCACGCACTGCGAAATAACGCTGAAGGCCGTTTGGTATCGCCGATGTTCGGGCGTATCGGCCGGCAAAAGCTCGTTCAAGATCGAGAACAACGCCTGAAAGTTCATCCGAATGTGCGAAATGAACAACTCCCGGCACAACGACGACTGGGAGAACATCTC
>CAYVVR010000118.1:0-9282 GCA_964454655.1 uncultured Planctomycetaceae bacterium
CGACGTACGGCAATCGATCTCCCGTCAACTGCTTGACGGAGACTCGCCCGTAGCTTCCTACCTGGACGATTCGCGATCTCGCTTCGGCGATCGATTCCGGATCCGTGTCCAATCCTTGGACCGTCCAAGCGTCGCCGCGTGCGAGAAGCAGCGTATTTTCGCCATTTCCGCAGCCTAAATGAACCGCTAATCCACCCGGCAAATCGAGCGAATCAAGCACCTGATCCAAAGATTGTGCCGCACGGACGGCGGACGTCGTCAAGGCAACCGCCACGATCAGCGTCGATGCACCTATCACCCAACGAGACACTCGCATGACTCCCCTCCACGGAACGACGACCCGGTACGCGTGTTGACAGAGATTCCCCGTCGACTGCTCCCATTTGCCCCAGAAGAACGACTTCAAATGCCGGGGACAGAGAGCGCCGAAAGGAACCCACATCTCCAGGATGTACATTGCCTGAAGATGCCAATTGGCACGCCGGATTTCGACACCAATCTCATGCCGGGGAGCATTACGGACGGCTCCCCTTTACCACGGCGTCCGTCTTACTTCCCGGGGGTATTTCCTGCCGCCAAGCACAGAAGGCGCCCGGTTTGCGTTACATAGAAAACGCGTCCCTCGGCGACGGCGATCCCATCCCATACCGGAGGTGCAATCGCGATCGAGGCCACCGTCTCGCCGGATTCGCGATCCAGTATCAGCAGCTCACCGCCGGTCGTTCCGGCCAAGATGCGGTTTCCCGTCAACGTCAACGCGTCGACCTTTTCAGAAGCTTGCGTTGAATCGAAGAGATCGCGCCGCCAGGTCGCCTTTTCGGCCAGTCGCTGACAACGCCAGGCCGTCTTGCCGGTACGGCTGTTGTTGCTCGCCGTCCATCCGGTCATCCAGCGTGTGTCGAATTCTTCGCCATGTTCGAGGTCGAAATCGCGACGATAGATCGTTCGCCGATCTTCCATCAACCCGACCAGCACGTTCCGGCGAAAAGCAACCAACGGTCGTCGCGGCGAGTACGTTTTCGTTCGCGTTTGGTTCCTAGGACCGTACGACCAGCAGTCCTGCGGTGCCCACACGGCGCGCCCATCGGTTTCGATCTTGGAGAAAACCCGCCACAAGTCAACTTGCATCTCTCCCGTTCGGCGATCGAACCACCAGCGAGACATCGCCACGCCGTCGCCTTCCTGACGCAACAGATCGAAGTTGTCGAACTCCAGGGCGCTCGAGGTGTAATAACCCTTTTGCGGGATCGTGTTGAGGCGTTTCTTCCAGATCGTTTGCCCGGAGCCGGGATCGAACGCAATGACGAAAATCCCCCCGTCGGCAAACGATTGCCGACCGGCAGCTATGTAAGCAACATCGTCGCACACCAGCACGCTACCCGGCACCGGCCAAGGTGACTCGGGCTGGGCAAAGGCAACCATGCGTTCGTCGTGGGGAGCGATGCGTTTGCGCCACAAGAGAGCTCCGTCCTCTAAACGCACGCAGTGGACAAACCCGTCACTCGATCCGAACAAACAAGTGCCCGCATAAAGCGTCGGCGGCGTATCGACACGTCCTTCGGCGAAATACCGCCACCGCACCTTCCCCGACGCAACATCGAGGGCCGTCACCACGCGGGCGTGCGGCAAGGCCACAACGACGGTGCCTTCGGCGACCACGGGAGGCGTGACCGGCCCTTTCACGTAGAAATCCTCCTGCCAATCGACGGCGATCGGTCCGGTAAGGTTTGCATGCGGATTCAAATCAACTTCCCAACGCACGGCCAAATCGTCGGGCACGGTTGCGGCCGTACTTGCCGACCGAACCGAGTCGTGCCGATAGATCGGCCATTCCGTGCGTAGATCGTACGGCACCGCCTTCTTCGGCCCGGTCGAATCCACGGCCGCCGATTCGACCGGAAACGTCAATTCATCGATCGGGCGATCGGCCGGATTTCCTCCTTCGCGCTGGGGCGCCAAGGCGGCGTAGCCTCGTAGCATCGGCCAACACACGCAATGCTTGGGCATCACGTAGATCAGTCCGTGGGCGGGAACCCATCCGTAGTCGCGCCCGCACGCCGCTTTCGTAATGCGGTTGGCGTCCATTTGGCCGGTCGTCAAATCCGTGAGATTCAACTCACCGGAAAACAGGTATCGCGGCGTTGCAACCGGCGGAAAACAGTGTGCCAGACCGCCGGGCATCTCGGCAATTACCTGCCCGTCGGGAATGGACAGGCTGACGATGCGAATCGGTTCTCGCTGGTCGCCGGCTCCGCGGCCGCCTTCCAACAACCACAAACGATCGTTGATGAACAACGGACGTGCCTGACGCATATGATTCATTCCGGGCAGGAACGCTTGATCGCGAATCGGCCCACCGTTTGCCGCCGCGATCAGGTGCAATGCGTTACCGGGACCGTGGTCGTTGAACGTCGATTCTTCGAAGGCCAAGAGGCCGTGATAATAGACTGCTCGCGTTGCGCGAACGACCCACGGATAATCATCGCGGCGCCACCGGACCGTTCCCGAGGCTGCATCGAGTGCGACGATCTCCTGCTTTTGGCCCTTTTTCACGTCGCCTTGGGCAAAGGCAACGATGCCCTCCCCTGCCACGGTCAGCCGAATCGCCGATCCCCGGTAAGCCCACAGAGGTTCGCCGGTCTCCGGCCGAAACGCTCGGATTTGGTTCGGCTCCACGGCAAACAAGGTTCCTTGATCAAACAGAAGATCAGAAACACTACCGCTTTCTGCGAACACCCGAACCACTTCACCGGTTCGACCGTCCAACGCACACACTTTGCCGTCGTCGACGACAAAGACCATATCTTCCCATCCAACCGGCGGTGTGCTTCCTTCCGGCGCACGATATCCAAACCCGCCCACAGCCGGCGAAGGTCGAATCTCTTTTTCCCACAGGCGAATTCCGTTGAAGCCGTCGCGGGCGATCATTCCCGCGTAGTAGTTTCGTCCCCCGGCGGTTACGACATTCGCCAATTCTCGCCACGGGCCGGCTACCCAGCGCACACGCCGCGGAGGTCCGACGAACACGTCGTTCGACACGGCGTTTCCCGAGGCCGAATGCCGTGGATGCGTCCACTCGTCCATCCCCGTCGGCCACGGCTTGCGATATGCCTTCCAGCCGGCAGGCACGGCGGCCCCCGATGCCGTCTCCCACGCGCCCCCCACTTGCGAAGGAAGGTACTCTTCTTTCGCAATTAGCACACCGTGCGGACACAACACCCGCCGAATCTCGGCGATCTCGTCGGCCGATATGGCTCTCTGCACGATCACAACGTTGACAAGATTCTCGGAGTACGGCAACGGACTGCCGGGTGTCCAACGGATTTCCGACAGCACTCCGCCGAGCCCATCCGCAAGCCTCTTTTCCAGCCGAGTTCGGTCGGCATGTTCCGGCGGCGTAAGTATCTCGATGACGAATCGCCCGGTTCTAGCCAGCTCTTCCAACTCGACGCTTTGCGGAGCGCCGAGTTGAACACACAAGCCGCCCGGTACGCCCACGTTTTCGAGCAATCGGGGCAACGAAATCGAATCTTCGGCATACAACGATGCGTCGGTTGGTATTCCGACGGCAGCGAGAAGACAAACACCTGCGATCAGTGCGCCCACGCGTTTTCCGACGAACCCCGGCCGCGACATGATGGACCTCCCCACGTTTTCGGCGACGGCTTTTGAGAACACGCTCTGCCCCATGCGCGATCGGCAGCTCGCAACCATCGGCACACGCTCGGGCGGTTTCACCCGCGGGCAGTTCATCGAGCATGCACCGACAAGTTCTCACCAACCGATCGCAGGCCGATGTGCAACAGGGTTGTTGCACGTCATCGACCGATGCGACCGCGTCGCGTGCAGCATACCTTGTCACGTGGGAGAAAACAACGATTTTGAACGATCGTCGTTGGCCGCCGGGGGAGCGGTTCAACACGTTCCGGTGTCAATCGGTCGTCGTCGATGAAGAACCGGACGACGCAGCTATCGCCTCGCGCAATTGCGGCGGTCGCCAGGCTTCAAACGTGTCGGTAGGAAAGAGAACCACCGAAGCGAACATCGGGTAATTGCACACGCAGCCGTGACCGAGCATCGGACCACAGAGAACACCGTCGGCGGGAATAAAACTCGTCGTACAGCCGGCGCGCATCGAATTGATCGGAATCGTTCGATTGCGAACGACGTCGTACAATTCGGTGGCCGCGTCCCGATAGCTCAAAAGGAATTCGTTCCCCAAAATTCGGCCGCACGTTCGCGCGGTAGGAATCTCGATTTCGTCGTGAACACGCTCGCCGGTTCGAATATCGACGAAAAACCCCATGCCGCCGGTATATTTGCTCAGCGACAGAACGAGGTAATCATCCAGAATGTTCGGCGAGTAAATCCGCAAGTCGAACTCCATTTCCGGATGTTCTTTGTGCCATACGAGTCGTCCGTCGGCGGCATGAAATACCGAAATATTGTTGCCGTTGTACGCCATCACGACGTAGCGATGCTTGTGATTGTAGCCGACGAAGGGCATCGGAGGCTTCATCCACGGTCGTACCCCCACCGGATCGACGCCGGGCCACCCACGGTATCGTACCGATCGTTCCCACAGCACCTTGCCCGAGGCGACATCGATCGCAAATAGTATCCCTTGCTCGCTCGGTGCCTTCCGGGGTCGCTGGTAATCGTCGGGCGCGCAATCCAGCCCATACAAGATGCCGTCGCCGACGGCATACGTCGTGTATCCTTGCGTGCTGGGCCGGCTCCAGCGCAATCTTCCCGAATGCCGATCGAGTGCGATCAACTGTTTTCCGACGACGGCCGTCAATACGTCGCCGGTCAGCCGTACTTCGACCCAGGCCGGCTGCGTTCGAACCGTGATCTCTTCCCCCGTTTCCGTGACCATCCGGCGAACAGGCAAAGTGAAGTCCCATTTTCCTGCCGCCTTTATCTCGTCGGGAACGGTCAACGTCGCCACGTGCGCCCCGCTTCGTACGTCGAGGCAGTAGATCGAATCGTCGAGAACGCAATACACCCAATCGTCGGCAACGACGATGTTGCGTTCCGTCGGCCGGCCGTAGAGCCGGTTGTCGAACAGCCGAGTGCGAATGTACGGCGTCATGGGCAGTTCGGCGCACCACAGATAGGCGCCCGTATAGATGTCGACGGCATGCACCCGGTTCTCCGTCACGAGGAACATTCGTCCATTTTTCACCAGCGGGTAAGGATTCCTTGCGTGCTGGTAGTGGGCTTCAGGAGTGAAGTATCGGTCGATGTCGCCCGAATACCACAGCACGCCGAGCGGCCATTTGACGATGCGGTCCTTGCCGACAAAGCTGTTGTCGGCATCGGCCGACTCGTGCGTCCAATCACTGCCGCCCGGAGGCAAGCCGATCCGCAACAACGTGTTTCCGTCGATGCGGAAGTCGTCGCGCCCGGCGACGATGCGACGCACGCTTGCTCCGTCGAGCCCGGTCAATTCCAATCTTCCGGTCAACGGCCGCAGGAGAGAAACGGCCTTGCGTACGGTATCGTCGCGGGTTCCAAATGTCGTTGCGTCATTGACGATTACCGTTTCGGCCCAGTACGGAGTCACGATCGTTTCCGCCGACACCGGAACCACATGGACGCGACGGGCTGCAATGCCTTTGGCCGCGAGTGTGGCGCGAGCGGCGGCGACCATTTTTTCGTCCCTTTCCAGCACGACGACCCGCACGTTCGGACGCCGGATCGCTTCGACGGCACTCTGCCCGTCGCCCCAGCCGAGAACGGCCGTGTACGACGTCGCGCGGCGGTCCGTTGTTTCGACCGCCAACCGGGCCGCCGTATCGCTGGTAGGACCGCCGCCGAAGCAATCGACATCACCTTTGTCGGTCGCCACGACCAGTTTGCCGTCGGCAACAGCTACGTGCACAGGATTGCCTTCGATCGGCGCATCCCACGACATGTTCGGCGTTTCGCCGGGTGATGGAATGTCGAGCAATGCGATGCGATCCACACCTCCGACAACCAATCGATCGCCCGCCTTCGCCAGTACGCGCAACGGCGTTTTCAGCTCCCATTTCACGGGAAATTCGACCGTACCGATCTTTCCTCGCGGTTTCTTGCCGCTATCGGCGGCGTCGCCGCCTACGGACCACCGGGGCCGGGTAAGATCATACGCAACGATCTTGTCCATCGGCCGGAAACGCACGAACGTTCTGCCGCGCAACAACAAGTACTTGGCCGGATCGTCGTACACAGAGGCGTACGCCGTGTCTTGGGTGAACACGGGTTCTGAATACAAGTTTTCGTAACCGCCGTTCGCAACAAGCTCCTCGGGTCTGTCGGAACGCAAGAACGGTCGCAAAGAAAGACAAGCCAAAGCCGCTTCCGGCTCTTTGGCCGACCAAATCAGCGGGACGACCATGTCTTGAAGTTCATCGGGCTTCGGCGGCAAGTACCCGGGATGGACGGCAAACCAATTTCCACCTTGAACCCAAACGTTTTCGTTGCCGGCGACGTACCACGTCCCGCGAGGAGGCGTGTATTTCACATAGAACGAAGTGTAAGGATCCATTCGCCCGGACCGACGGTCGAACCAGGCGGCGAGCGTCCTTCCGGAACACACGGCCACGCGGTCGCCGAAAACGGCCGTGTAGCCGTGCGGCGGCAGAGCCAAATCGTAGTTCTTGCCGTGGTCGCACATTCCATCTTTGACCAAAGACAGGGCATTGGAGCGCCACAAGACCTTTCCCGTTGCCGCATCGACGGCGACCACGTAGGCTCCCTCCTCCGGCCAGATACCCGCCCCGAAATAGATGACACCCTCGCAAAGAACCGGTGCTCCTCGCGCCGGCCAACGAGAGACAAAGCGTCCGTTGATTAGCATGCGAGCATCGGGCAGTTCTTCGGGAGCACCTCGCGTCCGCCAAATCAATTTGCCGTTTCGTGCGTCGATGCAATACAGAAAACCGTCGTCCGAGGTGAAATACACGCGGCCCGCGTCGTAGATCGGCGCAAACCGGACCGGTCCGCCCACCACCGTTCGCCAGCGCAGCGCACCGGTCTCCAGATCGACGGCGAGAACCTCGTCGGAAACGTTCGACGGAATGAATACCGTTCCGTTTCCAATGATCGGGGCGTAGGTCACATCGGCACACATGCGATATTGGTGGTCGTATGCAGGATCGGGGCGCCCCAGCGCAACCCGCCATTGAAGTGAAAGCCGATCGGGCAGCGATTCTTCAGTCGCCCCGGAACGCATCGCATCATGTCGCCATTGCGGCCAATCTGCGGCGGTCGCAGGACCGATCGAACCGAGAACGATCAACAACCAAGCCCAATTCTTCATGACGGCTTCCTCACATACGACAAGACGAAGTACCGTCCCCGAGCCGGCCCTCACGGCCTCGCTCCTCAATCGCTTGCCTCAGGATCTCGTTCGGCTTAGTCGGTCGGCTTCATTCCGACTCACCCGCCTTTTGCGAATAGTACCCGATTTTTTCCAGATGTTCGCGATGAAGCTTGCGAAACACTTCTTTCGGAACGGCATCGTCTTCGGTGATCACGGGCTTTGTGACGTATTCAAAGCCTTCGCCGGTGACGTTTTCGATGTTTACCTTGTATTTGCCGGCGTACAGCACGGGGGCAATCGAGGCACCGCGCATTTTTCCCGGCTGCTCTTTGCTCATGCGCACGTACTTGAGCAACTCGGGATGAACGTACTTCATGCTCGTCCACCCGCGCTGCGTGTTCGTTCCAAACACGGCGTGTACGTTTTTGATCGTGGTCCCTTCGGCGAAAGTACCCGGTTCCGGACCTTCTCGCTTCTTGCGCTTTGAAATGAACCCGGGCGCGATTTTGACGGCGAAATCACAACTGATCGCCTCGACACCATCCACTTTGACGACACCGTTGTGTGTCGAATGCGGAGACAGCAGCACACACGTTCCGGCGTTTTCAGACTTCAGGTTTCGGCCCACCAAATCGAAAGCGCCGCCGATCTGCTTTGGGTTCTTCGGACGGACACCGGTTTCGACCCGCATGGCGACGCCGCCCCGCGTATACAAGTTTTCGAACAAAATGCGTTTTCCTGCGTGGACCTGGGCGAGACCATATCCGCCGCTCGCATCGAAGACACTGCAATCACGGATGGTCCCGTCGGTCGCACCGAAAAAGCCTTCCTTTTCGGGCGACGTGTCGGGAGGCCCAAGAATGATCGTGCAAAACTTCGTCCAACACTCCTGCACGTTCATATTGCAGATGAGAAAATTTCGAACCAGTTTGCACGAAACAACCCGCAATCCCGGTTCGTGCGGCCGAAATTCCACCGTGAAGCGGCCGTTCCAGCCGCGCAAACTGACGTTTTCCACTTCGATATCGTCGGTGCCGAAGTGAAACATGTTGACGGCGCGGTGTTCGTCCGGCGCAATGTAGGGTTTGAGAACCGTACCGCCCTCGATGAAGAGGTGCACGTTCGATTTGAAAACCACATCGGCGAAGGCGTACCGCCCTTTCTTCAGAACGAGTTTCCCGCCGCCTTGCGCCGACAACTCATCGATCGCTTTTTGCAGTCTGTCGCTCTGATCGATCGTGTCGTCGCTGACCAATCCGTAATCGGTCACGAGATCGACCGTCGGCGCGTCCTCGGTCAATGTTTCACGGTACTCGGCAAAAAGCGAAGACGCCGAAACGGCCACACACAATGCCGCCAACACGCCCTGGAACCAGTACGTTCTGCGCATAGTTCTTCCATCCCTTTGTTCCTCGAACCGACAGATGGACCGAGGTAGCCTGATCCGGCTTGTCGGCCCGCACACCACCAGCCGCGTCGAGTTGCAAGCGGCCCACTCGTCCTAACGTTTTTCGAAGATATTGATGAGGCATGCCGAACACGCGACGTCACGCTTCGGCAGTCACTATTGAGAATTGCGCTGCTCGTCTCGGCGCACGTACACGTAGTAAGCGTTTGTCAAGGTTTTTCCGTTCCCGTCGAGCAGATCGGCGTCGACCTCGACGACACCGGGTTCTAGGTCGACCTGAAACACAACCCGCGTCGCGCTTTCATCGACCGGTTGCGTCCAGCGGCGATCTCCGATTCGCAACGCCACGCTTGCCACGGGAAGTTTCACGAAGTCTGCGTCGTACAGCAACCCGGTCACAGGCCCCAGCGCCGTCCAGGCATCGACCGTCTTCTTCGTATCGGGTACGCCGGCCAACGGCGCATCGCATTCGGCGGCCCAACGACGCACTTCGAATTCATATCTACCGGCGCGTGCAACTTCGAGATACCACACTCCCTCGGCCCGAACGCCGCTAGCAACGTGT
>CAYVVR010000119.1:0-9252 GCA_964454655.1 uncultured Planctomycetaceae bacterium
CGTGACTGAGCGTATCCCTCGAAGATCCGTTCGAGATCCTTCTCGGGGATGTGGTCGCCGACGTTCTTGACCGTCAGCTTGACTTTATCGTCGTCTTGATCGATCGAAACGAGGATAGAGGTGGCCTCCTCGGCGAACTTGACGGCATTGCCCACGAGGTTGCGGACGACTTGGGCGAAGCGCACCCCGTCGCATTTCGCGCGGACGAAACCGTCGGGGGCATCGACCCGAATGTCGAGGTTACGCTGCACGGCCAGAGATTGCAGTTCGTCACACACCGACGAGACGATTTCGGCAACGTCGTGTACGGCGAATTCGTAGGTCATCTTGCCGGCTTCCAGCTTCGAGAAGTCGAGCAAGTCGTTGACGAAGGCCAGTAGCGTCTTGCCGCTTTTCTCGATCTGGGAGAAATAGCGATTGAGTTTGGCCGACGATTCGTCACCGGTGTGTTTGAGACCAAACGCGGCATAGCTGAGAATGGCGTGCAGCGGTGTCCGCAGCTCGTGCGACATGTTCGCCAGGAAATCGCGTTTTGTGCGATCGGCTTCCTCGATCGCCCGCACGAGCTCCTTCATGGCCTCTTTTTCACGCTCGGCAAGCAAGCGTTTTTCGTGATCTTCGATGGCTCGTTCGACGGCTTGTGCCTGTGCCGTTTTGAGCGATTCGTTCTCGGCGGCAAGTTGTTCGGCCTTCGACTTGAGAAATTCGCGTTCGTTTTGAAGCCGGCTGCACAGAATGGTCAATTCGGCGTCATGGGCCAGCGCCGGATTCACCGAGAGCAACGCATCCACCGTGATCGGTTGCCGGAATGCCGTGACCAGCCAGGTCTCGGCGGAACGCCCCGAGCCGTGACGGCGGACGACGAGCAAATGAGGGATTTGATCATCGCCGGGAACGGTGTACAGCGACGTCGGTTCGTCGTCGGGGGGCGGCGCGAAGCTTCCCACGCGGGTGAAAACCTTCGCTCGCGTAACGCGGTCGAGCGTGCAGCCGGGCGAGGCCACGTGCGATTCGATTTCGACGCCCGACGCATCGAAAACACACGTCCACAACGGTTCCCAACGGTCGAGTTGATCGGTGAACAGTTGGAGGGCCGACTCGTAGGCGGGCGTCGGTTGCAGGTTGATCCACAGGTCTTCCAGGCTGGTGACGATCTCGGGTTGGTTCTGGCTCATCGGTGGAGTTACCCAGTGCTTCCTACAGCTGTGTTAGGTCGAAGATGCCGTCAATGGAGTGAGGACCGTCTTGATTCGGTCACGTACGGTTTCTACCGGAGTGCGTTTGGTACCTTGCACCCTATTGGAAGGATAGGACGTGATTCGGCCTTAGTCGGGGCGATTCCTGCCGAAACAATCCACGCAATGGTTACAGATGGTTCAACCGCCCCCCTGTGGTTGGGGGCAAAATGAGCGAGGGAAATCTGATGGCGAGATTCAGCACAAGGAATGGATGGCGATGGTGGTGTGTCGGGCTATTTGCTGCCTTGGTGACGTTATACGCAGTGCGCGATCTCGATGCGGCAACTCCGAACGAGAAGCCGTTGAATTTCGTCGTCATGTTGGCCGACGACATCGGCGCGAAGGAACTGGCATGCTACGGGCATCCGACGCATAAGACGCCGAATCTCGACGCCTTGGCCGCGACGGGAGTGATGTTCAAAACGGCCTATGTCACGCCGATTTGCCATCCGACCCGTTTTGAGATCATGACCGGCCAGTACGGGTATCGAAACGGCATCTTTCAATTTGCCGGTCGTCCGGGCGGCCCGAAACCGGATGATCCGGCTGAACAGATCACCAACCACGTAACGTTCGGCCAGGTCATGCAAGCCGCCGGATACGCAACGGCGCATGCCGGCAAGTGGCAACTGAGCGGCAAGCTGCCCACGTTGGTTCGGGAAGCCGGTTTCGACGAGTACTGTATGTGGGCCTATCGGCACAACCTTCCCGAGGGAGTCGTCCATAAGGGAGGATATGAAGACGCTCGAAAAAGCAAGACCTCTCGCTACTGGCATCCCTCGATCGTCAAGAACGGTGAATACCTTCCGACCGGCCCCAACGACTACGGGCCGGATATTTTCAGTGATTTCGTCGTCGATTTCATTCGGCGGCACAAGGATGAGCCGTTTTTCGTGTACTACCCGATGGCCCTGACGCATGCCCCCTACTACACCACGCCCGACTCGACGAAAGGGCCGGAGGACCATTTCATCAACAAGCGTGAAAACTTCGCCGACAACGTGGCGTATCTCGACAAAATCGTCGGCAAGGTGGTTCGTGCTTTGGACGAACTTGGGTTGCGGGAAAACACGATCGTCATGTTCATCGGCGACAACGGAACGGGCGGCGACGGCAAGGCGCAGCCGACCGAACTTGGGGCCCGGGTTCCGTTCATCGTGAATTGTCCGGGCATCGTGAAGCCGCTGGGCCCGGTCGACGCACTGGTCGACGGCTCCGACGTGTTTCCGACGTTGGTCGACATGGCCGGGGCGAAAGTCCCGCCCGAGCATCGGTTCGACGGAATCAGCTTTGCGCCGATCTTGCGAGGCGAAGCGGAAAAGACTCGCGACTGGATCTTCTCGTACATCGGGCCGTATCGCATCGTGCGGACGGAACGCTGGTTGCTCGAACGGAATACGATGACCAGCTTCGGGCGGCTCTACGACTGCGGTGATTGCCGCGACGGCTCCAGCTACAAGGACGTCACCGATTCCAACGATCCCGAAGTGCTGGCCGCCAAGGCGCTGATGAAGAAAATCTTGGCCGACAAGCCTTCCCCGATTGTCGAAGAGGCTTCGGGAACCGCCGCTTCGAAGAGCGACGTGGGGAAGAAGTCCGGCGCGGCGCAAAAAAAGCGACAATCGAAACGCTAGCGCTTCCGCTGGATCGCCCGTTCGATCGCTCATTGAGAGGGAAGCCTGCTACCCTCTCGAAACGCCGTTGGGCAAGTTCGGGGCGCGAAGCAACGGGCTGAAAGCAAAAGCGGCCGTCGTCTCGAGGCGACGGCCGCGTGCGTTTTCGGCATGGTTCCAGGAAGGCTACTGGTTGGCTTTTCCTTCACGGAAGCCGTATTTCGGGTTTGTGATGCTGAAGTCTTCGTCGGTGAAGCCGTTGTTCAGTTTCAGATTGAGATACGTGTATTCTTCGATCAACGGCGGTTTTTCGTTCGGGCTGTTGGGCCAGTCGTACGATTCGTATCGCACCGGCAAATTCGTCGATTTGTCGACATAGATTCGCGCCATGTGGAACCGGAAGTTCCGCCGGGGGACGGGATGAACGACCTGAATGCACGTGCACACGCGATCGTTGATCTTGGCGCCTTCGAAGAACTTCACTTCGCACTCGCCGTACTTGATATCTTCTTCACCGACCTCGATCAGCCGCCGCACGAGGTTCACGATGCCCACTTCGGTGATCGGGTAGCGGTTGCCTTGCATCGCGATGGGGCCGGTCGGATCTAGGGATACGGTGCCGATGATCTTGTTTCGCAATCCCGGCGGATGGGCCCACATCTTGCCGTCATTTTGGCCCTCGACCCAGATGACCTCTTGGCCTTTGACCTCGGCGGGTTCGAGGAAATACATGTAGACGCTCAACGGCCGGTTGCGGACCTTGATGAACATGTACTCGGGATCTTTGAGTTTGCCGTCGATACGTTCGCGCTTCACCAGGATGGCCGAGTAATCTTCGATTTTTTCGAGGTCTTTGATCCCTTGATACGCCCAACGCAACGCCGGCATCAGGGGATGCTCGACGATTTGGGATTCGTTGGCTTGGACGGATCGATCGGCTACGCGAACAGGGACGCCCGTTGCTCCCCTGGTAGCTGGGGTTTGTTGCGCCGACAGATCACCGATTTGCCACGCGCCCGCGGCAACGACGAAGGCTGCTCCCCAAATAGCGTGTCGAAGCGACATAGATTCACTCCCTTGCTACGGCGTTCCTCGACAAAAGTGCGAGGTGTTCCGGATTCCGTTCCCCTTGGTGGCACCGAGAAGAACACTTTTCGCCACGAAAGACGAGTCCGATTTTCAAAACCTCGTGCCGATGCTGCCGATACGCCCGCGCGTCGGATACGGTTCACGCGCAACGCATCGCCCGATTTTCCTCTTCCTGCATCATCGCCCCAGCCGAACCGTTGCCGTTAGCTCGATTCGGCGATCGGGACGAGTTTACACAGTGTGCCGTGTCTACGCAAACGGTGTTCGTGATGGGGATTGCGCTTTCTGTGTATCTTTTCCGTCTTGCGAGTGGGCGTGCGAACTGCCACGTTCTGGTTATAATGGCTCGGTGTAGAGCGTGTTCCATTTGGCCCCGACGGCGAGTGAAGAATGCACCATTTGAGGGGGGCGGCATCGTCCGTGAATTCAACATGGGTAACGCATCAGTGAAGCAACGGCTGGTCGTGCACGTCACGGTTTCGAGTTTGTTCCAAGAAAATGCCTTCGTGCTGCATCGAGAAGGATCGAACGCCGCAGTCATCGTCGATCCGGGGCTTGAGCCGGGCCGCATCATTCGGTTCATCGAAGACGAGGCGCTGCACGTATTGGCCATTTTGAACACGCATGGGCACGCCGATCACATCGCCGGGAATGCGGCGTTGAAAAAGCGTTTTCCCGATGCCGAACTCATCATCGGCAAACATGAAGCCCACAAATTGACCGACGCCGAAGCGAATTTGTCCATGGCGTTCGGGATGGCGATTGAGAGCCCTCCCGCCGATCGGGTGGTCGAAGACGGCGATGAACTTGCGTTGGACGGGCTCTTGTTTCGAGTGCTGCACGTGCCCGGTCATTCACCGGGGCACGTTGCCTATCTTTGGGAAGCCGAAGGCTACGTGCCCGAGGCTTTCGTCGGAGACATCATTTTCGCGGGAAGCATCGGGCGAACCGACTTCCCCGATGGAGACCACGAGGCCCTTTTGCGCGGCATCCGCGAAAAGATCTACACGTTGCCCGATGAAACGATTCTCCATCCCGGGCACGGGCCCGACACCACCGTCGGCGAAGAACGTCGCACGAACCCCTTCGTGCGGGGGTGAGTTTTCTGACGCGGTAGCCCAAACCATCTCGCATCGAGCCGCTGCATAAAGGTGTTGCCGCCGTCCGGTGAAAACTGGCGAAGGGCGAGTTGTCGGGCGATCCCGTGCATCGGCACATCGATTGAATTAAGATCGTTAGCGGGTTGTGAGCAACTGTGTGTCGTCGACCGCCGGTCTTTGCGGCGCGTCGGAAAACTCGGTTACGGGAAGCGGAAAAGGGATCGAGTCCACGTGAACCTTTTTCCGAACGAGGACCCGCAATGCGACGCTACCTGTTTTCGATGTTGCTGGGATCGTTGTGTGCTTGGGCGGTTCTGCCGGTCATCGGCGAAACGCCGGCGGCTTTTGCGGCGACGAAACGTCCCGACATCGAACGCCCGAATTTCGTCATTATCAACATTGACGATATGGGTTACGCCGACATCGAGCCGTTCGGCTCGAAACTCAATCGAACTCCGAACCTGAATCGACTGGCCGCCGAGGGGCGAAAGCTGACGTGCTTTTATGCGGCCCCGGTTTGTTCGCCGTCGCGAGCGGCGTTGATGACCGGGTGCTACCCGAAACGCGTCCTGCCGATTCCGCACGTCCTCTTCCCGGGGTACGACCACGGGCTCAATCCGAACGAAATCACGATCGCGGAACTGCTCAAAGAACGCGGATACGCCACGGCCTGCATCGGAAAGTGGCATTTGGGCGACCAGCCTGAATTCTTGCCCCGCAAGCAAGGCTTCGACTATTACTTCGGGTTGCCCTATTCGAACGACATGGGGCCCGCTGAGGACGGCGTCAAAAGCAGCCTCGGCCAACCCATCCCTAAAAATCGCAAGGGCAAGGGGCAACCGCCGCTGCCGTTGATGCGAAACGAATCGGTGATCAAGCGGGTGCTGCCTGACGATCAGCAAGCGTTGGTCGAAATGTACACCAAGGAAGCCGTACGCTTCATCGAGGAACACAAGGACGGGCCGTTCTTCCTGTACCTGCCGCACTCCGCTGTGCATTTTCCCATCTATCCGGGAAAGGCATTCGTCGGTCATTCCAATAACGGGATCTACGGCGACTGGGTTGAAGAGGTTGATTGGAGTGTCGGCCAAGTGATGGACACCATCCGGCGGTTGGGGCTGTCGGAAAAGACGATGGTGGTGTTCACTTCCGACAACGGCGGAACGCAGCGTGCCGTCAACGCGCCGTTACGTGGTTTCAAGGGCAGCACGTGGGAAGGCGGCATGCGCGAACCGACGATCGTTTGGTGGCCGGGCCAGATTCCCGCGGGCACCGAGTCCGACGAAATCACCGGCATGATAGACCTGTTGCCGACCATTGTGAAACTGGCCGGGGGGCGGGTGCCCTCGGATCGCAAAATCGACGGCGGCGACATTTGGCCCATCTTGGCGGGAGATCCCGAAGCGAAATCGCCGCACGAAGTGTTTTACTACTACCGCGGTTTGAATCTCGAGGCCGTGCGAAAGGGACCGTGGAAGCTGCATATCAAGCGAGGCGAGTTGTACAATCTCGAAACCGATATTGGTGAAACGACGAACGTTGCCGCCGATCATCCGGAGATTGTGGCTGAGCTGACCAAGGTGGCCGAGGCGATGAAGGATGACCTCGGTTTGGAGGGGATCGGCCCGGGATGTCGCCCGCTCGGCAGGGTGCCCGATCCGCGACCGATCCTCGATCACGACGGTACCGTCAATCCGAAGTTGGACGGTTGGGACAAGACGGGCGTGCCCAAATAGAGGATCGTCGTCGCATACCGGCGTGCATTAGGTAGGCACGCGGCAATAGAAAGGCTTGGGGGGAGGCGGTTGCGTCTCCCCTGTTGTCTTTTCGGTCTGCATGTGGGGGATAGAAAGGTGAGCATTCGTAACGTACGCTGCCGTTGCGCACCGAGTGCGCGGGGGACATGGGCGCAGGGAATCACCGCTTTGGCGGCTTGTATTCTTGGGCTGGGCGTTTTCGGCGGAATACAGAAGCCGATCTGCGCCGCGGATCGACCAAACATTTTGATCATCATCGCCGACGATGCGACCTACAGCGATTTGCCGCTCTATGGCGGAAAAAACGTTCAAACGCCGAACATCGATCGTTTGGGAAGCCAAGGATTGGTCTTCGACCAGGCCTTCGTCACCGAGGCAATGTGTCAGCCGTGCCGTAGTGAGCTGTACACGGGGCTGTATCCCATCGCCAACGGTTGCTGTTGGAACCATTCGGCTTCACGAACGGGCGTGCGAAGCATGCCGCATTACCTGACGCCGCTCGGTTACCGCGTGGGGTTGGCCGGCAAGGTGCACGTGCGACCGAAAAGCGTGTTTCCTTTCGAAGACGTGCCGGGGCTCGAACCGAATTGCGTTTCGCCCACGGTCCGCTTCGATTTGGCCGGTTGCCGCGAATTCGTGACGCGAAATGATGAAGAGCCGTTTTGCTTGGTGACCGCCTTGGTGGTTCCGCACGTGGTTTGGACGGCGGGAGATCCGTCGCATTTCGATCCGGAGTCGTTCGATTTGCCGCCGCACGTGGCCGATACGCCCGTCTCTCGGCAGGATTTCGCCCGTTATCTCGCCGAAATCGAAGTGCTTGATCAGCAGGTCGGCGAGATTTTGAAGATGCTCGACGAGACCGGTCACGCCGAGGATACGATCGTCGTGTTTACTTCGGAGCAAGGGGCCCAATTCCCGGGCTGCAAATGGACGGTGTGGAACCAAGGCGTGCATACCGCACTTATCGTGCGATGGCCGGGAAAGGTGAAGCCGGGCCGTCGCACCGCAGCACTCGTGCAATATGCCGACGTTCTGCCGACTCTTCTTGATGCGGTAGGGGCCGATTATTCACGCGAGGTGTTCGACGGCCGAAGTTTCTTGCCCGTCTTGCTTGGACAATCCGACGAGCATCGCGAATACGCCTTCTTCATGCACAACAACGTGCCGGAAGGACCACCGTATCCCATCCGCGGTGTGACGGACGGGAAGTATCGGTACGTGCGAAATCTGCTTCCCGACCGAATTTACATTGAGAAGCACGTGATGGGCGTGCCCGAACACAACCCCTATTGGAACAGTTGGCTGATGGCCTCCGCCCAGGATGAGGCGACGTACCGCTTGATCGAGCGCTACATGCGGCGTCCCGCCGAGGAACTCTACTGCACGCAGGACGATCCTTTCGAGATGACGAACTTGGCAAGCGATCCGAAATATGCCGAGGTGAAGCAACGATTGAGCCGTGCTTTGGACCGATGGCTTGCCCAACAACGCGATCCCGGTGCGTGCATCGATTCCACCGAGCAGTTGCAAGCGGCTCGGCGGGGACGCCATTTTACCGGGACCGAGGCGGAACGTCCTCGCGATTGAGCAGTTGGCGGGCCGGTTACGGTTGCGGCAGGTAATCCGATGTGCGAGCCGCCGTTCGGGCGTTGTCCGGCAGTAAGATCGTCGTGCCGGGTTCCAGGTGTTCGAGGCGGTCGCCCAGACGGGTTCGGTTTAGATTGTAGATTTCCATCCAGCGCGACGCGCGGCCTAGTTCTCGTCGCGAAATCTCGAATAGCGTGTCGCCTTCGCGAACCACGTATTCACGAAAATTCGTGTTCGTCGGTTGCGAATAAGCGTACCGATCGACAACACCGGTGTTGCCGGATGAAGCGGGGATCGGTTGCAACGGCGGGACGCGAACGTCCGGCGTGTGCGCCGATGACGGCGACGCCACGTACGTTCCGAACGGTTGCGAGGCAACGGGGCTTGCCGGTGAAGCCGTGGTGAAGCCGTTCCCATCGGCCGGAGTGTTTCCTGTAGCATTCCAAGAGGGCGCCGCGCTGTTCGCCATGGGATCGCCGTATTGCGCCGTTGTTCCGGTTCCGTAATTGGGTGCATGCTGCTGAGACGGCGTGCTCGTCGGGAGATTTGCATTCCCGTACGCGTCATATGGCGTGGTGCCGGTTTGGTTTGCGGCTTGTTCGCGGTCGTACCCGTAGTTGCCCGGCTCATCCCGATAGGCGGCATACGCTGAGGAGCCGCCGGGGGAAGTTGTCGGTTGGTCGTAATTCGGGTAAGCTTCGTCCGCGGAGGCCGTTGCCGATCCGCCGGACTGCGGTGTTTCGCGGGCAAGGTAGGGACTGTATTCTTGCGGCGGGGAGCCGTAATCCGGGCTCGATTCGCGACCTGGCGGCACGGCAGGCAACGCATCGGGGAAGGGAGCGATTTCCTGCGATTGTGCGGAATAACT
>CAYVVR010000120.1:0-9237 GCA_964454655.1 uncultured Planctomycetaceae bacterium
AATCAAAGAGTGGAAAGAGACCGAACCCTTCCACTACAAGGAACGCCCCGACGCGATCCTCCCGCAACAGGCCATCCACGAATTGTGGAAGCTGACCAAAGACCGCAACACGATCATCGCGACGGGCGTGGGCCAGCATCAAATGTGGACGGCGCAGTTCTACAAGTTCCGCCGCCCGCGAACGTGGCTATCGAGCCTAGGCTTGGGAACGATGGGCTTCGGTTTGCCCGCCGCGATCGGGGCCAAGGTGGCGCACCCCGATGCGTTGGTCATCGACATCGACGGCGACGGCAGCTTCCAGATGAACATCCAAGAGATGGCCACCTGCTACTGCGAGAAAATCCCGGTCAAGGTGCTGTTGCTGAACAACCAACACCTGGGGATGTTCGTTCAATGGGAAGACCGTTTCCACGCGGCGAATCGCGCGCATACGTACCTCGGCCCGATCGATCATCCTGAAGCGGTCGGTCGCGGCAACGGCTTGGCCCCTAGCGAACGATATCCCGACTTCGTCACAATCGCCAAGGGCTACAACTGGCAAGCGCGACACGTCTCGAAGCCGGAAGAACTAGTCGACGCCCTCACCGAGATGATCGAATCGCCCGGCCCGTTCCTGCTCGACGTCGCCGTGCCTTATCAAGAACACGTGCTGCCGATGATTCCCTCGGGCATGACCGTGCGAGAACTCATCCGCGAGTGATCGTCGTCCGCGGCACGCTTGGCTTCGGATCTCTACCGGCTGCGCATGGTGCACGATCGCCGTGGCAGCCTTTTTCTTTGCGCGCAAACGGCATCTCGACACGCCGAAACGCTGCATACCGACACCGGGTGGTGTACACTTTACTTTGTAGACACTGCCATGTTTCGGGCCGTTCATAGATCGTACCGGAGAGGAGGCTTGCTCGTGCGCTGTATTCCCACACTCGTTTTGGGAGCTCTGTTCTCCGCCGTGTTGTTCCCCGGCATCGCCCGGGTACCGCTCGCGTCGGCGGCCGACGTTGAAACGGCACTCACCGACACGGGCCGACAGCTCGAAGCCCGCTACAGCGAGATGCTCGACGCCCTGCAACAAGAACTCAGGTCGCGCATCCCGCAAGAGACCTCGACGCCGGAACGCTTCCTCGCCGACGATTCGCTCGACGCCGCACTCGTGCGCTGCGTCGTTCTGTTGGAAGCCACACCGCGCGGTCTGGCGACATTCGCCCAGCAAAGCCCCGAACATCGCGCGCTGGTCGACCGCCTCCTCGCCGATCCCGCATTGATGAAAGAAATGCTGCTGGCCGACGGTGCCGCCGCCCCACCGCAAGGTCGCGGATACGGTCCGGCGCAATACGGCCCGGCGATGAAAATCTACACGGCGATCGGGCAAGCAAGCCCGCGTGCCGGCGAGGGGATCTTCCACCGTCTCGCCTTGGCGATCGCGCTGGAACACGCGGTCCCCGTCGCGCAATCGAATCCCGCGGCGCAAACCGACGCCCCGACGATCGTCGATCCCGTCAAACGCTACCTGCACTACGAAAAGGCCTATCTCGACGGTGAACTCGATCCGGCGTTCGACCGGCTCGACACGTGGGAACTGCGTTTCGTCGTCAACGGCGACGAACCGGACGAGATTCTCGCTTGGGGCCGCGAAATGCTGCGGAATTACCGCCCCGATCACATTTACACGCCGAACTACGGTTGGCGCTACGTCGGTATCGTGAGAACCGACGTCAAGTACGGTTCCGAGAACGTCAAGTTCGACCGTCCCGAGTTGCAAAAGTACCAGAACATCTTGATGAACGGCGGCGTATGCGGCCGACGGGCCTTCTTCGGGCGGTTCATCCTGCGCGCGTTCGGTATTCCCACGATCGCCCGCCCAAGCACCGGCCATGCCGCGTTGGCGCATTGGACTCCCCAAGGTTGGGTCGTGTGCCTCGGCGGCGGTTGGGGCGCCGGTTGGACGAAAACTCGCTACAAGAAAGACCTGGACTTTTTGGCCACGACGCAAGCGCGGCGGCGTCCGCAAGATTTCGTGAAGGTAAAACGCGCCCGATGGATCGGCGACGTGTGGGGCGAACAACGCGTCTACGGCGAACATGACGGCACGCCCGCCTTCTGGAACGCCGTCGCCTTGCGCACGCAACGTGCCGTCATCGAAGCGACGAAGGCCGTCGCTCTCGATCCCCTGGGAGAAGAACTCGGCGAGGCCGACGAACCGACGACGCTGGAAAAGTTCATCGCCGCTCCCGTCCCTCCCGCTGCCAAACAGATTTCATACTCGGCAAACGGCACGATCGTGATTCCCGCTGCCGCACACGTCAAACCGGGACGCAATACCTCGGACGTGGTCGCCATGAAGAGCTTCGGCGGCGGGCTCCAACTCTTCTTGCCGCGATTCTTCCCCGAAGGCAAGACGATCCTTCGCGGCGGCACGTGGAAAGGGCTTCCCGACGCCTGTACCTCCGGAAAACGCATGCTCAGCGGAGGCTACGGCAAATACGAAAACTGGGGTTTTCGCGTGGCCGTCACACCGCGCGGCGACCATCCGTCGCGTGAATTGACGCTCGATTTGAGCAACGGCGTCACGCTCGAGCTGGTCTACATCACTCCCGGCACGTTCATCATGGGCGGCGAAAATACGGTCGAAGGGCGTTTCGAGTGCGTCGAGGTGCCGAAACACGAAGTCACGCTCACCCGCGGCTACTACCTGGGCAAGTACGAGGTCACGCAGGCCCAATACGAAGCGGTGACGGGCACGAACCCCAGTCGATCGACGAAGGCACCCGACTGCCCGGTCGACAACATCGGCGAGTCGGATGCCGTCGCCTTCTGCAACAAGCTCAGTGAGATGACGGGGTACGAGGTCCGCCTGCCCACCGAGGCCGAATGGGAATACGCCGCCCGCGCCGGTACCACGACCAAGTGGTTCTTCGGCGACGACCCTTCGTTGCTGGGCGAATACGCCTGGTACAAAGAAAACGCCGAGGCCAAGTCGCATCCCGTCGGATTGAAAAAGCCCAACCCCTTCGGCCTGTACGACATCTACGGAAACGTGTGCGAACGCGTAGCCGACAAGTACGACCGCAACTATTACGCCGAAAGTCCCAAGGTCGATCCGACCGGTCCGCAGCCGGGCACGAAGTCGCACCTTGAGTACGTGGTCCGCGTTCCCCGCGACGGCTTGTACGCCCTGACCGCCCAAGTGGTCACCGTCGGATACGGCCAAAGGCTCAACGTCTCCATCGAGTTACCGTTCACCGCGGGCAAGTGGCAGAAAACGGAACCGATCGTCGTCGCGCTGACCGCCGGAGAAAACACCCTCACGTTCTGGAGAGACAAGCCGCCGCAACTGGGAATGGTCGTCAAGGCATTCACGCTGACGCCGACGCGCACGTCGCCGCTGCAAACGCGACGATAACCGCCGGTTCACACCTATTTCGGCAGCGGCAGCAGCGGGGCGCGTTCGTCGTCTTCCAGAGGCCGCGTTCCGGCGAACGGTCCCCAGGCCGCACGTTTCGGATAGTCCTTGTCGGCCTGATACACGGCGGGATCGTAATTCGGGTTCAACTTCGGCAGACGCGCGCCGACCGCATGCAGGTAATTCATCAGGTCGTCGAACAACCGCTTGTGAACCTTGGGCTTTTCGGCGGCGATGTTGTGGATTTCGGCGATGTCTTGCGACAAGTCGAACAAGATGGGCAAGTCGGGTCGCTCGTAGAAATGCATCACCTTGTACTTGCCCGAAATCACCGCCGAGTGCGGCACCGATCCGCCGCGATAGTGCGGATAGTGGAAGTACAGACTTCGGTTGCGAAACGCCTCGTCGGGTTCTTTGCCGGCCATGTAGGGTGCCAGCGATCGCCCGTCGATGTTTTCGAGCGTGTCGGGATCGCCGCCCGCCCATTCGACGAACGTCGGTAGCAGATCGTAATTCACGACGTTGGCGGTAAAGCGGCTGCCGGGTCGAATGCCGGGGCCGCGGGCGATCATGGGCACGCGGATTCCGCCGTCCCACGCCCACCATTTTCCACCGTGCAACGGTTGCGTGAGCCCGGGCAAGAATGAATGCCGGTAACCGTTGTCGGCCATCAATACGACGTAGGTGTTATCGGCGATTCCCAACTCGTCGAGCTTGTCGAGCACGGCGCCGATGCGGCCGTCGAGATCGTCGGCCATGCCCAACCACACGGCCGGGTCTTGCTTCCGGCCGACGGTTTCGGCCGTTTTGTTGTTGGCTTCGTACCACGCTTGCACGAACGGGTGATCGACGTACTTTTCCCGCGTCTCCACCTTGCACTCGCGTCCCTCGTGCATGGCGTAGTGCGAAATTTGCAAGTAGAACGGTTTCCCCCGGCGAACTTGTTCTTCCATGAAGCCGATCGCCTTCTCGGTCACGCTGAACATCGCCTTGGGATCGGTCATCAGTTCTTCGGTCAATCGCGTCGGCAGCGGATCGCCTTCTTTGAGAAAGCGCCTGATCGTGTTGCCGGCGTTGTTGTCGGTGTCGCCGTCGTGAACGGCGTATCCGTGCGCGCCGGGGTCGCTTCGCATGTGCCACTTGCCGACGTGCGCACACACGTAACCGTAGGGTGCCAAGGCCTCGGGAATGCTGAACGTATTTTCGGGCTCCATGCTGTATCGAGCGACGCACGGAATCACCGGAAACGACGCATACTGTTTCGACAGGTCGTAGTATTCCTGCCCCCTGGGATTCAAGTACACGGTCATGCCGTGGCGAGCCGCACTTTGTCCGGTAAGCACGCACGCCCGGGCGGGCGAACACTGCGGCGAACCGTAGGCGTTCTCGAACACCATCCCTTCTCTCGCCAGCCGCTCGATGTTCGGCATATGGATGCCCGGCATGTGCGAGTTGGGCATGTCGGCCCGCATGGCGATCGGCGTGCCGTACCAGGCCCAATCGTCGATGTACAAGAACACGATGTTCGGCCTCTCGGCGGCGATCGCCTGCGCGCACCATGCCGAACCGAAACTCAACAGCAAGAACAACGTCGTTTTCTTGATCATGTCGGTGATTCCTCGGAATAGTTCCGCCGCGTCGCAAACGGCGTTTGATTCCACCGCGCTATTTGCCGTCTCGTCTGCCCGAGGGGACGGGCGGCGTCATCCGGTCGAACTCGGGCACGGCCGTCCGCAATCGAGCGATGACCTCGGCATAATTCGGATCGGCGATCCGATTCGTCCACTCATGCGGATCAAGACTGCAATCGTAGAATTCCTCTTGATCGTCTCGATAACGGATGTACCGATACTTCTCCGTCCGAATGCTCACGTACCGATCGTATAACGCGCTGATCGCCGTGCTTTCCCAATCGGCTTCGGGATCGGCCAACAACGGCACCAGCGAGCGACCGTCCAAGTAACTCGGCGCGTCCAATCCACACAACTCGGTCAACGTAGGATAGATATCTTGCAGCGAGACGAAGCGCTCGCAGCGTCCGCCGGGCTTCGTCAGGCCGGGGACGCGGAACATCAACACGCAGTGGGTCGCCTCTTCCCACAACGTCCCCTTTTGCCAGTGGCTCTTTTCGCCCAGATGAAATCCATGATCGGTCATCAACAACACGATCGTGTCGTCACGATAAGGGCTTTGCTCAAGCGCCTTGAGGACACGACCGATCTGCGCGTCGGCGTACGCCGTGGCCGCGAGGTAGCCTCGTACGCCTTCCCGATGAACGCCGTGTTCGATCACTTGCGCGACGAACTTGCTTTTTCCCTCGGTGACCGCGCGTCCCAGGGGTGGTACGTCTTCCAGGTCGTCGGCCTTCAACGGCGGTAAATGTACCTCGTCGATCGGAAACATGTCGAAATACTTTTGCGGCACGTACCACGGCATATGCGGATGAAAAAGCCCACAAGCGATGAAAAACGGCCGATCGTGCTTGCGCTGCAATTGCGCGATCGTGGCGTCGGCATATTGCGTATCGTGCATTTCCGATTCGTCCAGATGGGTCGGGCCCCAATCTTGTTCGCCGCGTGTGAACGGCAAGAAAGGCGCTTGCGGCGGGATCGGATCGCGCTTGTGCGGAATGCGCTCGTCCCAGGCGTCGCGAGTATCCCAGCCGTGGGTGACTTTCCCGTACGAAGCGGTGAAGTATCCCGCCTCGCGGAACAAACCGGGAAGCGACACCGCCCGCTTGAGCGCCTCGCTGGCCGAGGAATCGCGTCCGTTGGCGTACAAGCCCGACTTCCACGGCGCGACACCCGAGAAAACGGCCGTCCGCGACGGGCAGCAAAACGGAGCGGCCGTATACGCCCGGCGGAAAAGTACGCCGCTTTCGGCCAAACGTTGAATGTTCGGCGCCACGACCTTGCCGTCGTACCGGTTCGGATCGCCCAACAGCCACGAATTGAGATCATCGACGATCAGAAACAGCACGTTGGGCCGCTCAGGCAACTTCGGCGCAGCAGCCGCGGCCTGCGATGCAAATACGAGCCCCAGCGCGACGGCGAACGATCCGATCCTTCCCATGGCAACGCCTCACAAGCAAACTAAGATCTTTTGTTGCTCCGAAGCTGAATTGCCGACCGAAAGGACCGCGCACGGCCAAAACTTTATTTTGGGGACATTGCCACGAAAAATCGCTGATCGATGCCCCTCACGGCGGCCCCCCGGGCATGCCTTCTCGACGCGTAAGCTGCCGTCTCTTTCGCCGTGTCGAAAGGAAAAGCAACGACGACGGCCGACAAGCGCGAGCATCGTGCCAAAGCGAGTCCGTCTCGGCGCGTACCGCAACCGGCTTGCACGACGCCAGGTCGCCGAAATGGATGCTTCGCCGCCGCAGTCGGCAGCGTCCGAATAGAATCGCGCTTACACGCCCAAGTGCGCACGCAGGTAACGCAACACGTCACGTACCGAGACGATACCGGCAGGCTTGCCCTCCACCAGAATAGGCACGTGCCGGTAGCCGCCGACGTCCATGCGATGCAGCAAAAAGACGATCGGATCGTCGATGTTCAGCGTACCGACGTTCTCGGTCATGAACGACGCGATCGGCCGATCGGCCAACTCGTCGATGCGCTCGCCGATCTTCATCAAGGCGTCGCGTTCGGTAAAGATGCCCAAGATTTGGTGTTCTTCGTCGGAGATCACGGCGCAGCCTTCTCCCGCCTCGGCCAAGATGCTCAACACGTCGGCAACGGGCGTTTCCGGTCGAACTTCGATCAGCTTGCGGACGGCCAGTCGACCGATCCGGTCTTCGAGAATCGACCGTTCCAAGTCGCTTTCGGGGCGACGGGCGGCGACATCGAGCAGCGATTGCCCGCATTGTTCACATGCATCGGCACCGTCGATATTGTCGTGGCCGCAGTCGGGACAAATGACCATGACGTTTCCTCCGCGCGAAGGGCTATGGGGTGGAACCGTTTCCGTCGGCGGTCACCGTCCAGGTGTCGCCCGAGCGGAACAGCTCATCGAGATCGACCTCGCCCGCCTCCGACACGGCCTTGTCGACCTGGCGATTCAATTCCTCGTCGTAGCAAGGGCGATCGACCGCCCGAAAGACGCCGATCGGCTCGGGAAACTCGGGGTAGTGCATGCGACTCAAGAAATACGCCAGCGTCGGCCGTTCGGCCTTTTCGTCGTGAACAATCAGGTCGTCCTCGGTGATTCCGTCGCCCAGCGAGACGACTTCCGGCTCGACACCGCGGAAACGGATTCCCTTGTCGCGATTCTTACCGAAGATCAACGGCTTGCCGTGCTCGAGTTCGAGGATGTTGTCGGCCTTCGTCTCGCGGTCGGTCGCGTACGAATACGCACCGTCGTAGAACACGACGCAATTTTGGTAAATCTCGACGAACGACGTGCCCTTGTGTTCCGCCGCTCGCTTGAGCACGGAACCGAGGTGTTTTTGATACACGTCGATACTGCGGGCGACGAAGGTGGCCTCGCAACCGATGGCCACCGACAAAATGTGCAGCGGATTGTCGATCGAGCCGAAGGGGCTGCTCTTGGTCACTTTGCCCAAGGGCGAGGTCGGCGAGTATTGCCCCTTGGTCAAGCCGTAGATTCGGTTATTGAACAGGATGATGTTGATATCGACGTTTCGCCGAATCGCGTGGATCAGGTGGTTTCCGCCGATACTCAGTCCGTCGCCGTCGCCGGTGATGACCCACACCGAAAGGTCGGGACGCATCGTTTTCAATCCGGTGGCGATCGCCGGCGCTCGGCCGTGGATCGAATGCATTCCGTACGTATTCATGTAATACGGAAAGCGGCTCGAACAGCCGATGCCCGACACGAACACGACCTTTTCGGGCGGCAAGTTCAAGTCGGCCAGCGTCTTTTTCATTTGGGCCAAAATGGCATAGTCCCCGCACCCGGGACACCAACGCACGGCCTGATCGCTGGCGTATTCTTTCGGTGAACGGCGGCTCGGTTCGGCCTGGTCGGTCAACACGCTCATGTCGTTTTCGCCTCGATAAGGCGTGGATTGAAGTTCAAAACACGGTTACCTTGCCGCAGTGAAGCGTCCGGGAAAGGCCCCGGAACACCCCTGTTGCAGAAGGCGTCTCCTACTCGTTCCTCAGGGCTTCCAAGTTTTGGCGAATCCCGTCGAGGAGCTCCGACTGCGTGAACGGCTTGCCCTGAATCTTGTTCAGTCCCACCGCATCGATCAAAAACTTGGCGCGGATCAGCCATCGCAATTGTCCGGCATTCAGCTCGGGCACGAGCACGCGACGATACCGGCGCAAGATCGGCTCGAGGTCGTTCGGCAAAGGATTCAAATGCCGCAGATGCACATGGCCGACCGAGTCGCCGTCTTTGAGGCACTCGCGGACGGCGGCGGTCGCCGCACCGTACGTGCTCCCCCAGGTAAGCACCAACAGGTCGCCCTCGGCCGCACCGTGCACTTCGGTCGGCGGAAGCTCGTCGGCGATCTTGGCGACCTTGGCCGCCCGCAGTTCGACCATTTTTTGGTGGTTCAGGGGATCGTACGAAACGTTGCCGGTGCCGTCTTCTTTTTCCAGCCCGCCCACGCGGTGCATCAACTTGGGCGTGCCGGGCACGGCCCACGGACGGGCAAGGTTCGCATCCCGCTTGTACGGCTGGAACGTGTCGGCATCTTCCGGCTGCGCAAATCGAACGTCGATCGGCGGCAGCGAGTCTTGCGAGGGAATTCGCCACGGCTGCGAGCCGTTGGCCAAGTACGCATCGCTGAGGACGACCACCGGCGTCATGTACCGAAGCGCCAACCGGCAAGCCTCGTAGGCGGTATCAAAGCAATCGGTCGGGCT
>CAYVVR010000121.1:0-9188 GCA_964454655.1 uncultured Planctomycetaceae bacterium
CGCGGCCGGCCGCTACGGCCACCGAACGGCCCGTGTCGGCGGTCAGCTCGGCCAACCAGTCGGCACGTTCGGGAGTCAGATCGGTCGGCGAAAACCGCCACCGCCAGTTTCCCGTGGGCGTTCCGGGAATGTTCATCCGGTGCTCGGCCCCCAACGAGAGAACGTCTTGCAACGGGGCGACGG
Source organism: uncultured Planctomycetaceae bacterium (assembly GCA_964454655.1). Lineage (GTDB taxonomy): Bacteria > Planctomycetota > Planctomycetia > Pirellulales > Thermoguttaceae > CAYVVR01. Next base: position 184 of record CAYVVR010000121.1, read on the forward strand.
CCATCCGGGAACCGGCTTGCCAGGCCAGCTCGATCATCCGTCGGGCGACGTCTTCGGGACGACCGCCGAGGTCTTCATCGACCCGGGCACGGAAGTGCGAGTCGGGTGCCACCTCGGTTTCGTACCAACCACGACTCGTGTTGTTGTCGTGCGTGCCCGTGTAAATGACGGTGTCTTCGGGGGCGTTTGCCGGTAAGAAGTGTTCCAGGGTCGGATTGCCGAGCACGAACTGAAGCACGATCATCCCGGGCAAGTGGAATCGGCGGCGGAGGGCCACCACGTCTTCGGTGATGTGGCCCAAGTCTTCGGCCACGATGGGTAACACCCGTTGGTTGTCGGCCGTGTATTCCCACGGGCCTTCCCACGTGTCGAGCAAGGTTTGCAGCAGGGCATCGCCCGGTGCGGGCACCCAGCGACCGTGTCGAGCCGTCTTGTGATGTGCCGGGATCGACCAGTAGGCCGCAAAACCGCGGAAATGATCCAAGCGAGTCAGATCGACCATTCGGCAACAAGCCCGCAGACGATCGACCCACCAGCGGAAGCCGTCCGCCGCGAGCGCCTCCCACGAATACACGGGATGGCCCCACAATTGCCCGTTCGCCGAGAAGCCGTCCGGCGGAACCCCGCCCACCTCGATCGGATTGCCCGCTTCGTCCAACTGAAAATAACGCCGGTTGGCCCACACGTCGGGGCTTTGATAGGCCACGTAAAAGGGCATGTCGCCGAAGATGCGAATGCCCAGCGACTTCGCGTGCGCGTGCAGTTTTTCCCACTGGCGAAAGAACACGAACTGCTCGAAACGCAGGCGGCGAACGGCCGTCGCCAGGTCGTCGTCGACGCGTTTGGCCAGTTCGTTCCACGGCGTGCCGGGCCGCGGTGCGTCGTCGGGCCAAGTGTTCCACGGACGATGCTCATAACGCTCGGCCAATGCCATGAACAGCGCGAAATCGTCCAGCCACCACGCATGCTCGGCGCAGAAGTGTTCGTAATCTTGTTGCAGCGGATGCGCCGCAGGCAGCCTTTGGAACGTCCGGAAGGCCTCGCCCAGTAATCGTCGCTTCGTTCGCACAACCGCCGGATAGTCGACCGGTGCGTTCTCCGGGCCGGGAAACACCGCATCGTTCACGGCTTCGGAAGACAGCAGACCGCTTTCCGCCAGCAGTTCCGGGCTGACCAGCAACGGATTGCCTGCGAACGCCGAGGACGACGTGTACGGCGAGCCGTTTTCTTCGATCGGTCCCAACGGAAGGATCTGCCATACGTGCTGATCGGCCGCCGCGAGCCATTCGAGGAACCGATACGCACCGGGACCCAAGTCGCCGATGCCGAAGCGGCTAGGAAGCGAGGTGGGATGAAGTAAGATTCCGCTGGACCGCATGCGAGATCGGCCTTCTACGTACTAGGGAAGTCGGTTGTCGGGAAATTGTCGTTTGATGTGGACTCGGTCTTTCGACGATGAACGCGGCGGCAATTTACGCCATTATACGGGCTTGCCCCAACCGTGCCACTGTTCGAAACTTGCGCCGTCGTTGCAGTTTGTCGGACCGGTACCGCGATCTACCGCCGGCGGCTTTTGGATGGTTCGATCGACGGGATGATGTCGATCGAAGCGATCGTGCAGGCTGGGGTGTTTGCCCGGACGGATGGGGGAAGCAAACGCCTTCGCTTGGAACAATACAACATTTCGGGGGGTTGGGTGGCAAAAAAGGCAAATGATAATGGATAGGTAGCTTTTCTCGCAGCGATTCGCGCTGCGTCGCTTTTCCTGATTTGTTAGAGTGCGCGTGCGACGAGGCCGGGGTGTCTTAATTCCTCTTCCCGGCGGGCGCATCGTGGGGCAATACTCATCGAGCCGTCAACAGCCAACAAGGATCATCGGCAATGTGTGGAATTGTCGGATACGTCGGGGTGGATCGTGCCGTGCCGTTTATGATCACCGGCTTGCGCCGGTTGGAGTATCGCGGGTACGACAGCGCCGGGGTGGCAACACTCGACTCGCAACACGAGATTCGCGTCGTCAAGACGGCCGGCCGCATCGACGACTTGGCGGGGCGTCTCGCCGAAACGCCGATCGACGGTCGCTTGGGCATCGGGCATACCCGGTGGGCGACCCACGGTCCGGCGACCGACCTGAACGCGCATCCGCATTTGGGCGGCAACGGCACGGTGGCCGTCGTGCATAACGGCGTGATCGAGAATTACCTCGAACTGCGGACGCAGTTGGAACGCCGCGGTCACGAGTTCCATTCGGCGACCGACACCGAGGTCATCGCGCACTTGATCGCCGAGGTGGTTCAACGGCTCGGAGATCCCGAAGCCGTCATTCGGGACGGCTACGAACCGTTGGTCCGAGCGGTGCAAGCGGCGTTGGGGCAACTTCGGGGAACGTACGGCCTGGCGATTTTGTTGCGCGATTATCCGGATGTGTTGATCGCCGCCCGGTTGGGAAGTCCGCTGATCGTCGGCGTCGGCGACGAGGCGCATTACGTGGCCAGCGATTCATCGCCGCTTGCCGGGTACACCGATCGCATCGTCTACCTGCACGATCACGAAACGGCCTTGCTCACGCGCGACAGCGTTCGCGTCTTTCATCGCGACGAGGGGGCCATCGAGCTGACGGTCGAACGGCTCGACTTGAAGGTGGACGACGTCGATTTGACCGGCTACGACCACTACATGCTCAAAGAGATCTACGAGCAGCCCGTGTCGTTGCGAAACGCCATGCGGGGACGTCTCGATCTCGATACGGCCACCGCCAAGTTCGGCGGATTGAACCTTTCGCCCCAGCAATTGCGGTCGATCGATCGAATCTTGCTTACCGGTTGCGGCACGAGCTGGCATGCCGCCTTGGTGGGCGAGTACCAAATCGAATCGTTGGCAAGGCTTCCCGTCGAGGTCGAGTATGCCAGCGAACTGCGTTATCGCAATCCGCCTATCGACCGCAACACGTTGTTGTTCGCCATCACCCAAAGCGGTGAGACGGCCGACACGCTGGCGGCCTTGCGGGAAATGAAGCGCAAAGGGCACTTCTCGTTGGCGATTTGTAACGTGGTGGGAAGTACGATCGCCCAAGAGGCCGACGGCGGTATCTACTTGCATGCCGGTCCCGAAATCGGCGTGGCTTCGACGAAGGCGTTTACTTCCCAATGTCTCGCCCTGGGGATGCTGGCGTTGTATTTCGGCCGGTTGAACCACTTGGGGTTCGAAGCGGGAATGCGGCTGATCCAACAGATTACCCAGTTGCCGGAGAAACTGGCCCGGGCGTTGGAGTGCAACGAGGTCGTCCGGCGGGTGGCGGCGAAGTATCAGCATTGCCGCAACTTCTTGTACCTGGGACGCCAGATCAACTTCCCCACGGCCTTGGAAGGGGCCCTGAAGCTCAAGGAGATCAGCTACATCCACGCCGAAGGATACCCCGCCGCCGAGATGAAACACGGGCCGATCGCCTTGGTCGACGACGAAACGCCCAGCGTGTTCGTGCTTCCTCGCGGTTGGGTGTACGACAAGGTGCTGGCGAATATGCAAGAGATCAAGGCACGCGGCGGACCGGTCATCGCCGTCGTCGAGCAGGGCGATACCGATGCGGCCTCGATTGCCGACGACGTGATCGAGGTGCCCGCGGTCGAAGATTTCCTCCAACCGATCGTCTTCGTCGTGCCGCTTCAGCTCTTGGCGTACCACATCGCCGTGTTGCGGGGCTGCGACGTCGACAAGCCGCGGAACCTGGCCAAGAGCGTGACGGTCGAGTGATCGCCGGCCGCGCAGCGCAGAATTTTCGAAAAAGAAAACTCGATTGATTGCATCGGGTAAAGGCGGCCTCTATACTGTCGGATTCGCTCAGCGAAGTCGCTTTGCCCCCGAGCGACTTTTGCGGTGTCCGACGGGGTGGGTACAGACTTCCAAGGAGGCCCGCCGTGAACCTTCAAGATCAAGCCTACGCTCGGTTCCACCTCGTGCGTGAAATGATGGAGACGCCCGATTTGGTCGGGCGTTTCGATCCGGCCGCCGGCGCACCGTTCGTTTCGGCGATCGACGAGGTCGGTAAATTGTTCCTGACCGGCGAAGGCTCCAGCCGTATTTTTCCCGCCAAGAACTGCATCGCCGAGAATCTGAAGCGGGGCGGTGCCTGGACGATCGTCACCGAAGGCGCCCGCCAAGCGCACGAGTATCGCTTGGAATCGTTCGCCGTCTTCGGGGCCAGCAACAGCGGTCGGACGAAAGAACTCATTTCGTTGTTCCGGCAGTTGCAACAGCAAGGCCACCGGCGTCGTTTCGGCTTGACCGCCACCCCCGGCAGTACGTTGACCGAGGTGTCGGAGCGTAGCTTCGTGCTCGGTTGCGGCAAAGAAGAGGCCGTGGCCGCCACCAAGAGCGTGGTCGAGCAGGCGCTTTTCTACCTGTCGCTCTTGGCGACGAAGAACCCCGAGTTGCCCTTGGCCGGTAACCGGGACGAAGCGGCCGCCGCATGCCGCGAGGTGCTCGAAGCGCGGCTCGATGCCGCGATGATCGAGGCGATCGCTGCGGCGCCGGTCGTGTACTTCGCCGGTCGCAACAACGGTGTTGCCGAAGAGTTGACGCTCAAGACGAACGAGATCACCCGCAAGAAAAGCGACTACCTCGAAGGCACGTACGCCGTTCACGGGATCGAAGAGGTGATGAATCCCGACGAGGTGGTGTTGGTCGTCGATCCGTACCCGGCCGAAGTGGACAAGTTTCGCGAAGTGCTGGTCGACGGCGTCGGGATGAAGGTGTTCGCAATCGCGTCGGAAGAGACGGGCTTGCCGACGATCAAGATTCCGAGCGTGCCCGGCTACGACACGATTCTGCAATTGCTGGCCGGTTGGAACGTGTTGGTCGAGGTGGGAGTGAAACTGGGCATCGATCTCGACAAACCCCAACGCGCCCGCAAGGTCGGCAACGAAGTTACCGGCTGACGTCTCCGCTCAGGCGCCGCTTGCCGTACGCGCCGAAGCGGGCCGTGTTTCGGTCCGCCCGACGTTTCGCGACGGTAATCATCGAATCGACGAGGAGTTCCGTGATGGTCGACGGGGTCACCTACTCTCGGCGCACCGCGCAGGGAATCGTTCACAGCCCGCAGATCGCCGACGTCTTCGACGGTTGGAAGGGCGGACAAGAACGCTGGATGTTCGTTTCCCCTCACGACGACGACGTCGTCATCGGGGCCGGGCTGACGACGCATATCGGCATCTTGGAAGGTGTCGAGGTTCACGCGGTCATTACGACCGACGGTCGCATGGGGTACTGTCGGCTCGCCCAACGCCGCAGCATCGCACGTATTCGGGCCGACGAGGCCGTCGAAGGGTATCGCGCCTTGGGCTTGGTCGCCGAACGGTTGCATCGGTTGGGATTTCCCGATTGCAACTTGAATCCGTATCGAGGCCGGCATTTCGCGACGATCGGTGATCCGACCGAATTGGAGGGGGCCAGCGGGCTGCAAAATGCGTTTCCCTACATTTTGCGGCAGGTCCGGCCGACGCGGGTGTTTCTGCCGACGCCTACCGATTTGCATCCCGATCACAAGATCGTCTACGAAGAGATGCTGATCAGCCTCTTCCACGCGCAAGGCACGATTTGGCCCGAGTTGGGCCGACCGATCGAAGAGGTTCCGAAGGTCTACGAATATGCGACGTATTGCGATTTTTCGGAGCCGCCGCAGATCCGCGTGACCGGAACCTCCGACATGCTGGAACGCAAACTCGAGGCGATTCGGGCCTTCGCCAGCCAGGAACAGATCGAGGCCTTGGTCGAAGTGCAACGGAACGTCGGGCCCGTAGAGTACATCCGAGAAGTCGAATTCAATTTCTATTCGCCGGAGAAATACGCTTCGCTGTTCGAATGAGCCGACGGCCCGATGCGGGGCGAAGGCCCCGGATGATATCCGGCGGGGCTTCGGTGTTTCGGACGCGAACTTTCGGCGAACGTGGGTATCATGGAGATGTCGGGATGACCGCGCGATGCCCGAAGAGGCGTGCCGCGGTCTTTCGCGAGCGACTTCTCTTGCCCACAAGGAATCGGGATCATGCGCGATCGAATCTGCTACCTGGGCGATGACGATCTTTCCGGTGCGGCGGCCTACTTGGCCGGCGTGTTGGGACATCACCAGCTTCCCTTCGACCACGTACCGAGCACCGCGCGGCTGGGTGACGACTGCATCGACGATCCGTACCGACTGTATATCTTCAGCGACTATCCGGGGGCGAATCTTTCGGTGCAGCAAATGGAAGGCATCGCCGCGGCGGTGGCCGAGCAAGGCGCCGGATTGCTGATGATCGGCGGCTGGGAAAGCTTCTTCGGCCGTGTCGGCGAGTACGCGAACTCGCCCATCGCGCGGGTGTTGCCGGTGTTCTTGCAATCGCAAGACGACCGCTGCAACTGCTGGCGGCCTTGCATCGTCGAGAAGACCGCCTCGCACCCGATCGTCGACAAGCTGCCGTTCGACGAGTCGCCGGTGATCGGCGGGTTCAATCGAACGAAGGCCAAGCCGAATACGAAAACGGTTTTGAAAGCCGTCGTATTCCGGGCGATCGCCCGCGGCGAACGGTTCACTTTCGTCCGCAGCGACGAGGCGCCGCTTTTGGTGCTGGGCCGATTCGGCGCGGGGCGGACGGCGGCGTTCACCACCGACGCGGCACCGCACTGGGTCGGTGGGCTGGTCGATTGGGGAAACCGGCGGATCGTCCGACAGGTGGAAAACGCCTACGTCGAAGTGGGCGACCGCTACGCGAGACTATTGGCGAACATCGTCGAGTGGACCGGGCGTTGGAACGATTGGCCCGATGCCTTGGAAGACGATGAAACGGAGATTCCCGCCGAGGAACCGAACGAACTGGTATTGTGACATCGTCCGCCGAAACGGCGCGGCATGCGTCGGCGGCCGTGCATCCGAGCCGAGCGGACGGCGTTCGTAGGAATCGATCACGGAAAGGGTGAGAACCATGATGCGCGGAAAAGCCTTGATCGGACAAAGCGGCGGACCGACCTCGGTCATCAACGCCAGCTTGGTGGGCGTGCTCGAAAAATGCCGGGAACTTAGCGACGTTACCGGCATCTTGGGCATGCGGTTCGGCATCGAGGGGTTCATGCAGGGCGAGGTGATCGACCTGGGAACGCTCTCGGACGAAACGGTCGCCGCGCTCAAACGCACGCCCGGTTCGGCGCTGGGAAGTTGTCGTCACAAACTCGTCGACGAAGACTTCCCTCGCGTGCTGGAAATGCTCGAAAAGCACGATATCCGTTACATGTTCCTGATCGGCGGGAACGACACGATGGACACGATCCATCGCGTCGAAGCGTATTGCCGCGAGCAAGGCTACGAAATGATCGGCGTGGGGGTGCCCAAGACCGTCGATAACGACCTGTTCGGCACCGATCATACGCCGGGGTTCGGGAGTGCCGGCCGGTACGTCGCCCTGTCGGTCCTTCAAGGCGGTACGCTGGCGAGGGACATGCAACGCGTCGATCAGTACGTGATTTTCCAGACGGTCGGCCGATCGGCGGGTTGGTTGCCGGCCGCCGCCGCGGTCGCCAAGCGGGACGAAGCCGACGCCCCGCATATCATCTTGCTGCCCGAGCGGCCCTTCGATCGCGACAAGTTCCTGGCCGAAGTCGAACGCTGCCGGTCGACCTACGGTTGGTGCAGCATCGTATGCGGCGAGGGCATCTGCTACGCCGACGGCACACCCGTCAGTCAATCGCAAACCACCGACAAATTCTCGAACGTCGAATTCGGGGCGATGGGCGGCACGAGCGCCGCAATGATGTTGCACCGCATGATCGGCGATGCCTTCGGTTGGCGAGGTGAATTCCAAGTTTGTGAATCGCTGCAAATGTGCGCGGCCGACCGGATCAGCGAGATCGACCTGGAAGAGGCCTACGCGGTCGGGCGCCGGGCGGTCGAATTGGCGGCCGAAGGCGTGTCGGGGGCGATGGTCTCGATCGTTCGCGAATCCGACGATCCCTACGCCTGGAGCCTCGGGACGGCTTCGCTCTCGGAAGTGGCCGTTCGCGCGAAGCCGATGCCCGACGACTACATCGACGAGTCGGGCATGTTCGTGAACGAGGCCTGCCTGAACTATCTGCGTCCGCTGATCGGGACCTTGCCGAACTACGTGCGGCTGTAGGGTTGCCGCAAGGGGGGCGGTTCGATCATACTGAAGTGCTTGACTGCACACAGGGCTCCCCCCGATAGACGCAAGCCGACCCGGGAGGACGGCGGCCGTCGCCCGTCCGCGGTGGTCATCCGGCGGACACGGCAGGCGACGATAGGGAGGCGAGTCCCGTTCGGAACGATTGACGATTGTATGCAAAATAGGCGATAGAGACGTTCTGTGCGAGGGACTCATGTTCGAACAAGTCACGCGGGAAGAAGCCGAGGCACCCTTTTTTGTCGGCATCGACTTGGGAGGGACCAACATCAAGGCCGGAGTCGTCGACGATCGGGGACGCGTCCTTTGGCGCGATCAGGTGCCTACGTACGTCGAACGTGGACCGAACGACGGGGCTCGACGGATCGGCGAACTGATCAAGCGGGCGATTGCCGAGGTCGGTGTCTCGGACGATGAGGTCGGCGGCGTCGGGCTTGGGTCGCCCGGCACCATGGACATCCCCGGGGGCAAACTCGTCGTCCCCGCCAACCTCAAGGGGTGGGAACACTTTCCGATTCGTGACGAAGTGAGCAAGGTTTGCGGGCGTCCGGTCGTCTTCGCCAACGATGCGACCGCCGCGGCGTTCGGCGAAAGCTGGGTCGGTGCCGGGAAACAGTTCGACAGCCTCATCTTGCTTACGTTGGGGACCGGTATCGGCTGCGGAATCGTCATCGGCGACATGCTGCTCGACGGGCAACACAGCCATGGCGGCGAGTACGGTCATACGGTCATCGACTGCCGCCCCGACGCGCCCACGTGCTCGTGCGGCAGGCGAGGACACCTCGAGGCGTTCGCCAGCGCCACCGCCGTGACCCGCCGGGCGAATGCCGCCCTCGAAGC
>CAYVVR010000122.1:0-3091 GCA_964454655.1 uncultured Planctomycetaceae bacterium
TGGCCGATCGAAAAGACAAAGCCGCCCGCGACGGTATCCTCGCGTTGTACAAGAGCACGAAAAACGACGAGGTCCGCATCGAAGCGGCGATCGCCTTGAGCTACCTCGGCGGTAACGACGAAGTCCCCCTGTTCCTCGAACTGGCCAAGTCGGAAGATACGCGGGAAACGGCCTTGGGCTGCCTGCGACGTCTGCAAGGCGACACGGTCACGCAACAGATCGTGCATGCCGCAGGCAAGGTCGATCCGAACCTGGGCGCCCAACTAATCGCCGTATTGGCCGAACGCCGCGCGATCGAGACGGTTCCCAGCCTGCTCGATCTGGCGGTGTGTGCAACACCCGAATTGCGGAAGGCCGCCATGCAATCGCTGAGCGAGCTGGCCGGTCCCGAGGTCATTCCGCAGATGGCCCGCGGCGTGCTTCGCGCGTCGCCCGGCCCGGAACGCGAGGCCGCCGAAAAATGCCTGGCCGCCGTCGCCCAACGGATTTCCGATCCGAACCGACGGGCACGCCCCCTGCTCGAGGCCATGCTGCCGATGGAATCTCGAGACCAGCTCGCCTTGCTTCCGTGTGTGGGTCGCATCGGCGGCAAGCTCGCCTTACAAATCGTCCTCAGCGCCGTGGAGCATCCTTCGCCGAAAGCTCACGATGTGGGCGTGACGGCCCTTTGCAATTGGCCCGACTCCTCTCCCGCCGACGAATTGATCGACTTGTACCTGACCGACGAGCACGACGTGCACAAGCGTCGCGCCCTGCGGGCGCTGATTCGGATCGCGCCGCTTCCGGACGGTCGCAGCGAGGCCGAACGCCTGGCCCTGCTGAAACGGGTACTCGAATTGTGCCGCCACGAAAGCGACAAGCGACTGGCCGTCGCCCGCGCCGGAGCGATTCGCTCGATCGAAACGTTGCGGTTCTTGATGCCGCTGACCGAAAACGAAGCCCTCCGCGAAGACGCTTGCTTCGCAATCGTCGAACTGGCCCACCATCGCGACCTGCGAGAACCGAACAAGGAAGAATTCGACGCGGCTCTCGACCGCGTGATCGAGGTTGCGAAAGACCCGATCGTCGTCCAACGGGCGCAGACCTACAAGAAGGGCGAAACGTGGGGCGGTCCCAAGCGGTCGGAACGGAAATAGGTTCCCCGCACGTGCCGGTTGAACGTCACCGGCCTTCGAGCGGCAATTCGACCGGTGCAGCGTTGACCGCCGAGACGACGATGCGATCGCCGCCGGGCAACCGCCGAATCGCAATGCGCTTCGGTTCACCCGGCAACAGGTCGAAGTAGTTGTCCGAGAATACCTCGCCGACGACGCCCGGCACTTCCAGCGACACCTGGCGGCAGGGGACGTCCGTCTGCAACACGACCGTTCCGTTTTCCAGTTCGGCTTCGAGGCGGGCGGGCTTCAGTTGTAGGTACCGTTCCGGTGCTAGGTAGCGGCACAGTGTCTGATCGCCGAACGTTGCGGCGTAGAACTCTTGCCGTCGCCGAATCTCGCCCAATTCGTCGGTTCGCAACACGCGACGCGATGCGCCGGAAGGCACGCGGACCTCGGCCGTCAGTCGACCTCGCTCTTTGCCGTCGAAGGTCAGATGCCGAACGACGAGCGTCCCCTCGATCGGCTGCGGCGAGTCGTTGACGATCCAAAAGGCGACGTAGTCGGGCGTCTGTTCGCACGTCAACAGCACCGGGCGATAGGTCCTCGCCAAGTAGTAATAGGCGTGCTTGGGTTGCAGGTAGTAATCGATCAGGCTCATGTACATCATCGGCCACGGATCGTTGAGCCGCCAAATCGTGCATCCGCCACACCGGCGCGTGTCCGGCGTGCCGCCGTCGGGAACGCCGCGTCGGTAGCGTCCGATCGTCTCGCGCAGGTATTCTCCGTGCGTGGTTCCCAACACGCGGATGAGCTCTTCGGGGGTGGTCGGTTCGCAGAAATCGTCGATCGGTCCGATCTTCTCCCAGGCGTTGCCGGCCGTGTGATACTCCCATTCGGGCGGCCAGGCGATTTTTCCCGGCCGATCGATGCGGAACGTGAATCCTTCGGGCCAGATTTCCTCGTCACGCATGTACCGGCGCATGCTGTCGAGCAGCGGCGGACTCACCCGGCACACCTCGGAAATGTACAGCGGCACGGAGGATCCCGGTTGAAAACGCAATGTCGAGTAATCGTGCCAGTCGCCTTCGTGCGGCGAGTTCCCGTTCACCGTCCCGCCGTAGGGTGAACTGACGTGGTAATACCTGCCGGGATCCTCTTCGGCGACGATCCGTGGAAACAATTGTTCGAGTACGACGCGTCCCGGCGGCGAATCGGGATCGTCGCTGTGCGGCGGATTCCCCAAGTAGTGCTCGTTCCCGCCGCACCACAACAAGATGCACGGATGATTCCGCAACCGGCGAACCTCGCCGCGGGCTTCGCGTTCGAGCAACGCGAGATAGCCGGGCACTTCGACGGGAAACCGCAGGCCGTGACCGGTCATGAACTCTTGCCACACCAAGAACCCGCGCCGGTCGCACTGGGCGTAGAACTCTTCCGGCGGCAACGCCCCTTCGCCCCACACACGAATGATGTTCATGTGTGCCTGCTCGGCCAAATCGAGCAAGCGTGCCGCACGGCGGGAATCCCAACGATGCGTGAACAGATCCAGCGGCGCCCAACAGGCGCCGCGCAGGAAGATACGCCGCCCGTTCACACGAAACGCAAACCGTGCGTCGCCGGTTTCGGGATCGCGAAAGATCGGTTCGATCGAGCGGATACCGAAGGCCATTGTGTGCGTGTCGAAAGGCGGGTCGCCTTCCGTCGTCACTTCGATGCGGTACAGCGGTTGCGGGCCCTCTTCCCGCGGCCACCACAATCGCGGGTGTTCGATGGTAAACGACGCTTCGCTCTTTCCCTTGGGAACCGTTCCTTCGTCGATTAAGCCACCTTCGGGCGAGAAAAGCCGCCACGACCAGCCGCACGGCTCGCCGGCGATCGCCACGCGCACCGTGCCCGTCGCCGAGGTGAACGCGTCGTTCAATTGCGTGCGGACGCATACGTCGTCGATCGAACTGCCGGCGAGCCGTGCGGCTGGTCGTGGCGGCTTTTCTCGC
>CAYVVR010000122.1:3101-9120 GCA_964454655.1 uncultured Planctomycetaceae bacterium
GTCTAGGTAGGCGTCGGCGAAGAACCCCATCTTCATGAAGTGCGGCCGATCGCCGAAATAGCTCGTGAAATCGGACTCACACTTGCGAATGTATTTCATCGCAGGCATTTTCAGCCCGTATTGCCGTTGCATGCGGTCGATGTACCGCTTCGGCGAACGAAACCGCACGACGAGCACGTTTTCTGCGCCCGGCGGCGCGAGAACGTCGGTCACGTCGAATCGCCACGGCAAGAACATGTCGTTGCTGCTGCCGACGAACCGACCGTTCAGGTACCAATCGGCCAAGGTGTCGACTCCTTCGCAACAAAGCAACACCCGTGTTGCCGAACCCGATCTCGGAGAAGAAAACCGCGTCACGTAGACCCAATCTTGCGTGAAGACGTCGGTCGTTTTCTCGCAATTGTGTCCCACGCGAGGATCGGGAATCGCACCGTGCTCGAAGAGGACTTCCTGGACGGCAACCGCTCGCGGCGAAGTGTACCACGTCCCCTCGTTCCGGCGTTGCTTTTCGGCCCAGGCGTCGGCGTCGAACGCTTCGTCTTCCGGGCACGACGCGATATACCAAGTACCGGTCAAGGGAACAGCACGTCGCACCGACGGCTCGACCGCGGGCGAACGGCCCACCGAAACCGCCATCAGCACCGGAATCATCCACCACACGCGAACGCTTGAAAACGACGACATCGGCAATCATCCTCGACGACGGAAAAGACGAACTCAGAAGACACGCGACGACGAAAACACCGGGGCGGTTCGTCGATGCACCGATCGAGTGTAATCACCGGTGACGCCACCGTCGAATTCGGCGCGGCCGCGTTCCCCGACCCGACGTCGCGACGGCGGCGGCCGGCGGAACTTGTCGGCTTGGTTGTTCTCGACTGCTACAATTTTCGGACGAGGCATGCCCATGCCCCCCGTTACTCGCCGACGGTTTTTGGCAAGCGCAACCGGTGCCGCGATCGCTTTCGGCAACTCGGTTGCGCAGCAAAGCGAAGCCTTCGAAGCTCCGAACAGATCGACCGACTCGATGGTGTTTCCGGAAAAAGACTGGGAAATCTCGCCGCCCCGGCGGCAAGGGATCGATCCGCAGGCGATGGCGAAGGCGGTCGCGCATCTCGAAAAGAACGCCGGACGCGACGGCGTCAATCAACTGCTGATCATCCGCAACGGATATCTCGTCCACCACGGCCCCAAGATCGACACGGTACACGGCGTGTGGTCGTGCACGAAGTCGTTCACCTCGACCGTGTTGGGGCTATTGATCGACGACGGCAAGTGCACCCTCGACACGCTCGCTTGCGAGTTCGAGCCGCGTTTGAAGAAGAGCTATCCGAAGGTCACGCTGCGGCACTTCACGACCATGACCTCGGGGTATCGGGCCGTCGGCGACGAACCGAAGGGCGGCTATACGCACGGCCCCAGCGACACACCGTTCGTTCCTTCGGACACGCCCCTGTTTCCGCCGGGAACGCACTTCGCCTACTGGGACTCGGCGATGAACATGTTCGGTCGCGTTCTGACTCGAATCGCCGGCGAGTCGATGAAATCGCTTTTCATGCGGCGGATCGCAGAACCGATCGGCATGGATTCGGCCGCTTGGACGTGGGGAACCGACGGCGACATCGACGGCGTACCGATCAACGGCGGGTCGGGCAACCGCGGCAAACACGTGCAAATCTCGGCGAGGCAAATCGCTCGGTTCGGCATGCTGTTTCTCAACGGGGGCCGTTGGAAAGACGTCCCGCTGATCTCGGCACGATGGATCGCGCAGGCCTCCAGCGTTCAAGTCGCGGCCGATCTGCCGCTGGGCCATCGAGAAAGCGGCATCGACGGACGCGGATGCTACGGCTTCAACTGGTGGGTCAACGGTCGCAAGCCCGACGGGCAACGCAAGTGGCCCGCCGCGCCCGAGCACACCTTCGCCGCCTTGGGCTACAACAACAACGTCGTATTCGTCGTGCCCGAGTGGAACATGGTCGTCGTGCGGCTTGGTTTGGATGCCGCCGATCGTGTCTTGGGCGACGGCATCTGGTCCGGCTTCTTCCGCCTGCTGGGCGCCGGAATCGATTAAGGCAGAAAACGGCAGACGCCCGCCGCCTAAGAAGACGACAGGCGTCCACACACTCTCCTTCGTTTCGAGGGTCGAACCGCGCGAGTGCGGCCGACGACCGCTCGATTACAGTTCCTTCCAGATACCCGCGTGCGGGGCGGGGAAGTAACCGTTCTCGTCGGCCTTCACCGGCGGCGGCGAATCGTAATCGAGCTTTTCGAGGTAGTTGCAGAACTGGAAGTCCGACATGTAGACTTCTTCCCACGTAACCACACGGTTCAAGTGTGCCGCGGCCCGGCCCATCAAGGCGGCCATGTCGGCGTGCACGGCACGAATCGCCTCGTTGTGCGGCCGATCTTTACGGATGCTTTCGACGAAGTCGACCCACTCGTAGTCCCATGGGCTCATTTCGTCGGGAGTCGGCGACCACTCGATGTTGTCGTCGGAGATGCGGTGGTCCTTGAACATGTGGACGGTCGCCTTGTGGACGTTCCCGGAAAACTGGCCCGCCTTCTTCGAGCAGTGGACGAAGGTGGCGAATTCCGTGTGTCCTTGGAGCGCCCGACGGAAGCCGCAGAAGGCCTTACGCCCGTCCGGGAAGGTGTACTCCATGGCATAGATGTCATCGTTCTGGCCGTGGTCGTCGCTGCCGACTTCGCGGCCGCCCATGCCGTGGCACGAAACCGGCCAGGCATCCATCAGCCAGCAGCATTCGTCGATCTGGTGAATCAAGTTGTCGACCATGTGGCCCGACCCCACCCAGAATAGGTTGACCTTTCCGAAGTTGAGCTGGTCGAGAAAGTTGTTCGACTTCTCGCCCTGGTCGCCCATCCAGCGGCGACCGGTGAGACGATTCGCCCGCACGTAGATCAACTCGCCCATGGCACCGCTTTTGATTTTGTCGATCAGCGCGGCTCGGGCGGGCGAGTGACGGCACTGCAAACCGGCGGCGATCTTCACGCCCTTGCGCTGTGCCAGCTCACCGGCCTTCAGCATGCGTTGCAACCCGACCGGGTCGGGTGCGAACGGCTTTTCCATGAACACGTACACGCCTTTTTTCACCGCGTATTCGACGTGCACGGGTCGAATGTACGCCCGGGTCGTGCACATCGCCACGTCGATTCCCGGCCGCAAAATGTCGATCGCCTTCTTGTAGGCGTCGAAGCCGCGGAACATGCGATCGGGAGTCACGTTGACCTGGTCGGGATACCGCTTTTTCAGCGAGTTGACGGTGCCTTCCATCTTGTTCTCGTAGAGGTCGGCAACCGCGTACAATTCGATGGGCCCTTGGCCGCGGGCTTGCGTGTTCAACGCGTTGGCCACGGCACCGGTTCCGCGACCGCCGCAACCGATCAACGCCAGGCGGATCGTGTTGTCTTCGGCGGCGTGTACCGCGGGCACGGCACCCAACAAGGTCGACGCACCGACGGCAGCGGCACTCGTCCCGGCGATAAAGCGACGACGATTCGTGCGAGGGGAACCCTTTTCACTCATGTCGTAATCCTTTCTACTCCTACAAAAAACACATTGACGGAAGGGGGAACACGGCGCGGCCCGCATCCAGGCCGTGCGTCGGCATGCTTGCTTGGTATGAAAGGGATCGGAAGGCGATCCGGTGGGACGACCACCCGGTGCGGGGCGATCGACGATCGTTTCCATCCTATTCGGCGGCGAAAACGAATACCACCATTTTTCTTGGATGCAGCGGCACCGCATGTTTTATCGCTGCATGCAGGTTCGGCGCACCGAAGCGTTTTGATGCAGATAACCTTCGACGCAACAAAGACAAAAGGCATGTGTATGCCGCGCATCTACCATTCGCTATTCGCCAGATGCGAATTAGATCGACGGACAACCACACTGTTTCCGTCCTATATCGCGCCACTTCTCGTCGATTGCAGACAATACACACGATGCATTTTGGCGTTGGTCATCTTCGGCGGTACGCTGTTCGCCGAATCGGGCTTTGCCGAGACAACCGGCCCGCAGCCGGTTCGACTCTCGGCCATCGACTTTGGAGCGGCTTGCGACGGCAAGACCGATGACGGGCCGGCCCTCGCGCGACTCGTCGAAGCCGTGTCGCAACGCCGGGGCCGTGTGACGGTGGTCTTTCCCGAATCGGCGACGATTCGCGTCGAAACGGCCCCCGACCGATACGTGTTTCGCTTCGACGGTGTTTCCGATCTCACGATCGACGGTCGCGGTACGACGTTCGTTTTGGGACCGAACGTCCGATTCTTGCGACTGGGCCGCTCGAAAAACGTGGTCCTGGAAAACCTGAACGTCGATTTCGATCCGTTACCGGCCGTCGAGGGAACGATCGTCGACGTCGCTCCGGCGGCACACGCGGTCGACGTGCGACTCGATCCGGCGTTTCGCAACGGGCCTTCCCTCAGCGAAGGCCCCACCCACCAAGACGGCGAACAGACCTTCTTCGGCATGCTGTGGTATCCCGGCAAGTACGGACCGATAAGCCGGCACTACTGGATCGAGAACATGATTCCCGACACGCACGCCCCGGGGCGCATGCGGGCGATCGCCGACGCTTCATTCGATCGCTTCGACGACATCGTTCCCGGCGAGTGGCGAATCAGTTTGCCGGTCCCGGGAATCGCGCACCGCTTCGGCCCCGGCGCGTGCTTCGAGATTTGGGACGACGAAAACGTGACGCTCGAACGCGTCGAACTCTGGTCGGCACCGTGGTTCGGGTTCCGCGTGTTTCGCAACACCGGCAAGGTGACGTTCAAGCGGGTGAACATCCGCCCGAAGCCCGGTACGCGCCGGATCACCTCGACGTGGCGCGACGGTTTCCACGTGAAGGGAAACGCGGCGGAGTTGCTTTGGGAAGATTGCATCGTCGCGGGAACGAACGACGATGCGTTCAACCTGTCGTACCATTCCAGCCGCGTCGTCCGAATCGATCGTCCCGATCGCATCGTCGTTCGGCAAATCTATCCCCTGAACTTCATGCCTTGGCATGTCGGCGATGAAGTCGTCTTCGCCGATCCGGAGACGAACGTCCGCACGGCTTCGGCGGTGCTTCGCGCCGTCGAACCGAGTCTCGTGCCGTCTCCCTGGGACCGCACGCGGGCGCAGCCGACTACGCTGGTGTTCGATCGCCCGGTCGACGTTTCGCCGGGGCACATCGCCTGGCAGCCGTCACACGCGAATCCGCATACCACGTTGCGACGTTGCCGCATCGAAAACAGTTGCCGCATTCAAACCTCGACCACGCTCGAAGAGTGCGACGTGACCGCTTTTTTGTGGTTTTACCGCGAAGGCATCGAGGGGCCCGGTCCGGCGTTCGTCCGCCTGCGCGACTGCACGTTGCGTCGCGGTCGCGGAAACCCGCAACTGGCCGTGTCGATTCTAGGGCGAACACCCCATGCCGACGGCCCGTCGATCGTCGAGCGGGTCGAACTCGTCGGTAACCGCATCTACGGAAGGTTCCTCGCGCGGGGCGTGGACACGCTCGTCATGCGCAACAACGCCTTCATCGAAGCGGACACGCCGCCCTTGATCGAAGACGTAAGCTGCCTCGTGAATGAAACGACACCGGAAGACGCCGCTCCCTGAAGCGTGTCCCCCGGTTCGTTCTCGGCTTCGTTGCAGATCGCCGTGCGTTGGATTACGCTCCACTGAACGCAATACGGTGTACCGACCGGGCGAAGGCGACGAGGAGGCGTCACACGATGCGAAGGCAAACGACGGCGATTTCGGCGGTGTTGATCGCAGTGGCTGCAATTGCGGCCCAAGCCCGGGCGACCGTCCGCGAGGTGCATACGTTCGACGAACTGGCCGCCGCGATCGAACAATCGGAACCGGGCGACGAAATCATTCTCGCTCCGGGCGAGTACCGGTTCCCGCGGACGCTTCATCTCGCAAGCGGGATCACCCTTCGCGGTGCCGGGGTGGGAAAGACGATCGCCGTCGCCGATCCGGCGTGGCAGGTCTCCACCGACACACTTC
>CAYVVR010000123.1:0-9015 GCA_964454655.1 uncultured Planctomycetaceae bacterium
GGCTCACGATGCTCGCCCAACAGCAGAACGTCACCTTCAGCGCCTTCGAGGTGAAACCCGAATCGTTGCTGAAGCGAATTCAA
This sequence comes from uncultured Planctomycetaceae bacterium, assembly GCA_964454655.1. GTDB lineage: Bacteria > Planctomycetota > Planctomycetia > Pirellulales > Thermoguttaceae > CAYVVR01. The sequence continues at coordinate 84 of CAYVVR010000123.1, forward strand.
CAAGAACGTGCCGGAAAGACCGGTGTGGCTCAAGACGGCCGCAAGCAGACGGTGGCACGCTTGGTGCAGCAAGCCCGGGCGGCTCTGGCGCAGGGCGATGTCACGACCGCCGAAGTGCTGGCCGGACAAGCCATGTCGATGAACGTTCCCGATTCGGCGTTCTCGCCCAACGAGGATCGTCCGAGCCTGGTGTGGAACGACATCCAGCGGGCGAAGACGGCGTCGGGTGTGGTTCCGGCAGCGGCGCAACAGGTCGTTCCGGCGAGCGGAGCCTATCCGCAGGCGGGACAAGCCGCTCCGGCCGTCTACAATCCGAACAATGATCCGACCTGGAACCGCCTGGCCGGTGCCCAACAGCCGATGGGTATGGGCATGACGCTCGTTCGGCAAGCCGAAGATGCCATCCGCCGCGGCGATCAGGCCGGCGCGTTGCGATTCTTCCAGCAAGCGATGGCCTACCGCAACGAGCTGGACCCCGTCACGGCCCAGCGCGTGCAAGATTACTTGGCTCAGCATACGGCACGGCCGACCGCCTACAACCAACCGAGCGGTTACGGCGGAGAAGAGTTCGATCCGCAGGCTCAACAAGACTTGCTCGTGCGGCAAATGGTGGCCGACTTGGCGCACCAAGAGGCCACGGCCATGAGCTTGCGAGACAAGGATCCGCAACGTGCCTTGTCGATTCTCCAGGACTTCCGAAATCGAATCGCTTCGTCGGGTCTCGACACCGGTAGCCGCGATCAACTGTTGCGTCGAGTCGACAAGCGAATCAGCGAGTTGCAGCAGTATATCGAGCAAAACGCTCCGAAACTGGATCTGCTGGAAAAGAATCGGCGGATCGAAGACGAGATCGCCCAAGAACAAAAGGCGAAGATCGAAATCGATCAGAAGCTCGCCGACATGGTCAACGAGTACAACCAGTTGATGCGGGAACAGCGGTTCGCCGAGGCCGAGGTGATCGCCAAGCGGGCGGCCGAGATGTATCCCGACAACCCGGTGACCTCGCAGTTGGTTCTCAACGCCCGCTTCATCCGACAATTCGCGGCGAACCAGGAACTCAAAGCCCAGAAAGAGCAAGGGTTCCTCGACGCGTTGGCATCGGTGGATCGTGCCTCGACCCCGTTCGACGATTCGACTCCTTACGTGATGCCGAATGCCGTCGAGTGGGAGACGTTGACCGCGGCCCGTCGCAAGCAGATCGAGCGGACGAATCGGCGCCTCAACGAGAAGGAATTGCAGATCGAACGCCAACTCGACTTCCAGGTCATGCTCGACTTCGACAATACGCCGTTGGCGAACGTGACCACCTACTTGGCGAGGCTGACCGGTATCAACATCCACCTCGATCCGCAAGGATTGGCCGCCGAGGGCGTCACGACCGATACCCCGGTGTCCATCTCCTTGACGCAGGAAGTTTCGTTGCGAAGTGCGTTGAACTTGATCCTCGAGCCGTTGAACCTGTCGTACGTGATCAAGGACGACGTCCTCAAGATCACCAGCCGGCAGTACTGCGACAACGAAATGTACGTCGAGGTCTACTCGGTGGCTGATCTCGTGACGCCGATTCCCAACTTCAACGGGTACGAGTCGCGGGGATTGGAAGCCGCCATGGACACGGCCTATCGCCGCATCGACGGTCGATCGGGCGTCGCCGGGGTGACTCCGGGAACGACCGTGCTGGCCGGCAACGGCGTCGCCGGGTCGGGAGTGATCAATCCGGCGGTGTTGGCCCAAATGTCCTCCAGCATTCCGCCGGGATCGGGCACGCCCGCGATTCCGCCGATGCAGGGCACGGGCGCCCAAGGTGGTGCCGCGTTGGCCGACTTCGATTCGCTGATCAACCTCATCCAGAGCACGATCGCGCCCACCACTTGGGATGCCCTGGGCGGCCAAGGATCGATCCAGCCGTTCCCCACGAACCTCAGCCTGGTCGTGAGCAACACGCAAGAGGTTCACGAAGAAATCGCCGACCTGCTCGAACAGTTGCGGCGTATGCACGACTTGCAGGTCACCGTCGAAGTGCGGTTCATCACCCTCAACGACAACTTCTTCGAACGGATCGGCGTGGACTTCGATTTCGACATCGACGACAAGATCGACGGCCGTCGTGGCGTGCAATGGGGTCAAATCGTCGATCCCGGCGATCCGGCCGATCCCGACAGCCCGCCGGTGCGGAACATTCACGACCTCGACCAAGGGAAGAACATCACCGTCGGTATGAGTGCTCCGAACACGTTCTCGGCCGACTTGGACATCCCGTTCCGACAAGGCAGCTTTGCCTTGGCCGTCCCGCAGTTCGGCGGGTACGACCCGACCGCGGGTGCCCAGATCGGGTTCGCCATCCTGAGCGAAATCGAGGCGTTCTTCTTCATCGAAGCGGCACAAGCCGACCGACGGTCGAACGTTCTCCAAGCCCCCAAGGTCACGTTGTACAACGGCCAGTTGGCAACGATCGCCGACCAATCGCAAAGCCCGTTCGTGACCAGCGTGCGGCCGATCGTGGGCGACTTCGCCGCCGCCCAGGAACCGGTGATCGTCGTCCTGTCCGAAGGAACGTTCCTCACGGTGCAGGCGGTCGTTTCCGAGGATCGACGCTTCGTGCGGCTGACGGTGGTGCCGTTCTTCAGCACGATCGGCGACGTCAACGAGTTCACCTTCGTGGGCTCCGAGACGACGACCGAAAGCACCTCGGCGACGGGCAATCCCGACGAACCGAACGACAACACGTCGAACGCGAACTCGCGAACCGTCGTTCGCGAAGGTACCACGGTGCAACAACCGACCTTCGCCTCGATGACCGTCAACACGACCGTCAGCGTCCCCGACGGCGGTACGGTCCTGCTCGGCGGCATCAAGCGGTTGAGCGAAGGGCGATCCGAGGCCGGCGTGCCGATCCTCGACAAGATCCCCTACGTCAACCGGCTGTTCAAGAACGTCGGTGTGGGACGTGAAACCCAAAGCCTGATGATGACCGTCACGCCGCGGATCATCATCCAGGAAGAGGAAGAAGAAAAGCTCGGAATCGCTCCGTAACTCCTTTCCGGACCGAAGGATGGACTCCTTCACGAGTGCCGTCGTCGAGTTCTCTCGGCGACGGCACGTTCGTTTTTGATAGCTTGCGGCAGGCGGCGAACGAGGCGATTGCCTTGCCGACGAGCCGTGTCGAGCGGCAGCGAATTCAGCCCACGCAACGCGACCAGGCACGTTTGATCAGCGCCTCATCGATATCACTGCGGGCGACGACCTCGCCGATTCGTGTGGGCAAAATCAGTCGCAGTTTGCCGTGTTGCACCTTCTTGTCGTGCAACATGCAGTCGTAGGCGGCTTCGGGATCGTCGAGCGACGAGGGTAACGAGGTGGGCAGTCGCAACGCTTCGAGTAGTTTTTGCTGTCGGGCGGCCGATTCTTCATCGAACATGCCCAGTTCGACCGCCAACTCGGCGGCACACCGCATGCCGATGGCGACCGCCTCGCCGTGAAGCAGTTCACCGTACCCGGCGAGGGTCTCGATGGCGTGTGCGAAGGTGTGGCCGTAGTTCAAAATGGCGCGGCGACCGCTGGTTTCTTTCTCGTCGGCTTCGACGACGTCGGCCTTCAACCGGCAGCAACGGGCGACGATTCGGCGTAGGACGTCGGGATCGCGGTCCAACAATCCCGGCACGTTTGCTTCCAGATCGGCGAACAACGCTTCGTCGAGAATTACGCCGTACTTGACGACCTCGCCCAGCCCCGAAATGTACTCGCGAGCCGGCAGCGTCGAAAGGGTATCGGTGTCGATTTGGACGCGAATCGGTTGGAGAAACGCACCGACCATGTTCTTCGCAGCGGCCAGATTGATGCCGACCTTACCGCCGACCGAGCTGTCGACCTGGGCCAAAAGCGACGTCGGCACCTGAAGGAAGCGAATGCCGCGGGCGAAGGTTGCGGCAACGAAGCCCGCCAAATCGCCGACGACGCCTCCCCCGACGGCTACGACCACGCTTTTGCGGTCGGTGCCCTCGCGGAGCATCTCTTGCCAAAGCGTGTTGGCCATGTCGATCGACTTCGAGACTTCGCCGGCGGGAACGACCATCACCGACACCTCGATGCCCGCGTCGACGATGTGTTCGGCGACGGCCTGACCATGTGGATCCATCACGTTGTCGTCGGTGATCACGACCGAGTGGGTGACGCCTTGGTCACGAAGATAGATTGCGGCCTCGGGTAACGTTCCCGCGCCGATACGAATGTCGTAACTGGCCGGTCCGAGAGCGACATGCACGGTTTCGAATGCGTCCGTCACCGACGAAACTCCTGTGGATCTGTGATTTCCCTCACCGGAGGGGAAAGGGGATGGATGCCGTCTACGATCGAGAACGATTATTGTACCACCCGCGGCCGGAAACGCGACGGACCGGCCGACGCCGGTCGGTTCCAGGAATGCGGCCCTTGTGACAAACCTTCGCTGCCGGGATACTGAAAAACGGTCGCCGACATTCGGCGTGTCGGGGCGAACGCAGGGTTTCCGGGGGCAATCCGACGCAAGCAGGCCGATGGCGAACGTACTCATTGCCTTGGGAAGCAATCTCGGCGATTCGACGCGAATCGTTCGAGATGCCATTGCCCACGTTGTGCAAAATTGCGAGATTGCCTCGTTTGCCGCGAGTCGCCTCCATCAAACACGACCGGTTGGGGGACCGACAGGCCAAGGAGCGTTCGTCAACGCGGCGTTGGCAGGCGACACGTCGCTTTCGCCGCAAGCCGTTTTGAAACGTTTGCAGGCGATCGAAACGCAATTCGGACGCGAGCGGCTCGAACGCTGGGGGCCGCGGACGCTCGATTTGGACCTCATTTTGTATGATGATTGGATCGTGGATGAACCGGGATTGACGGTGCCGCATCCGCGGATGGCCTGGAGGCGGTTCGTACTCGAACCGGCGGCCGAAGTGGCCCCTCGCATGGTGCACCCGATTTTCGAGCGGTGCGTGGCCGAATTGAAAAGCCGAATCGACGCAACCACCCGGCCCCGTGTCGTAGTTTGGGCCGACACCCTTGGAGAGCCCGGCGAGCGCAGAGAGGCATTTTTGTCGCGTCTGGCGAAGCGGCTCGACGATTCGGCCGTGTTCGAAGTGCAAACCCTGGAATCGGTGGAAGGTTCCGCCCGGCACGAGAAAGCGGGACATGCCGGCGTCGCGCAGGCTCCCAATTTGTACATCGTGGGGCCTGCGGTGCCGAATCCGCTGTACCGCATCGGCCGACGACGATACGCAGAAAACGCAGAGACTGTCGGCGACACGGCGCCCGAGGTCGGCGATCGGCGGGGCTGGACGCAAAAGGACCGAATTTCCTGTATAGTACAGCGATATCGTACCACGGCCCCCATTCTGGTGTTGCCGCACGATCCCGGCGGCGACCTCGGCGAGTGGGAACACGAGATCGTCGCCGCGGTCGCCTCGATGCGATAGCTGCCGGGCTACGTTCAGCCTGCGACGTCGTCGATCGGGAAGAGCCTGCCGTAAAGTTCCAAATTCGAGAAAAGCTACCATGACGAAAACGCCGGAATTGATCGATACGATTGCCGAACTGCGCAGCCGCGTGCGGAAGGCGAAATCGGAAGGCAAGAAAGTCGGGTTTGTGCCCACGATGGGCGCCCTGCACGAAGGGCATTTGAGTCTCGTGCGGGCATCGACGGCCGAATGTGATGCGACGGTGGTTTCGATCTACGTCAATCCCACCCAGTTCGGCAGGGGGGAAGACTTCGATCGGTATCCGCGGACGCTGCCCCGCGATATCGAGCTGCTTACCCCCTTGGGCGTCGATTGGGTATTTGCGCCGAGCGATGCCGAGATGTATCCCGAAGGATTCGACACGTGGGTCACCGTCGGCAAAGTGGCCGAACCGTGGGAAGGGGCCTGCCGGCCCGGGCATTTCCGTGGCGTGGCGACGGTGGTCCTCAAGTTGTTCACGATGGTCGAACCCGATATTGCTTATTTCGGTGAGAAGGATTATCAACAACTGGCCGTCGTGCGGCGGATGACCATCGATTTGAACTTGCCGGTCGAAATCCGGGGGTGTCCGATCGTCCGAGAACCCGACGGGCTTGCCATGAGCTCGCGGAATCAATATCTCGACGAGCAGCAACGGCAAGAGGCGTTGGTGCTTTCGCAGAGCTTGAAGCTGGCAAGCGACATGGTCGCCCGCGGCGAAACCGATGCGGCGCAGATCATTGCTGAAATGGAGCGTCATATTCGTTCGGCACGCAGCGCCCGCATCGACTACGTGGCGATCGTCGATCCCGAAACCTTCGAATCGGTAGGCCGTGTCGACCGGCCGGTTCAGGCGTTGTTGGCGGTGCGGATCGGCGACACCCGGTTGATCGACAATGCCCGCTTGACGCCGCCGAAGACGTGATTCGCCTTTTGCGACGGTGGTTCGCGGCGACGAACAGGATCTCGAAGTCCGCATGTTTCAGACTTTGTTTTACATACCGGAACGTTTGTGGGGACTGCCCGTCTTCGGGGCGGGGATCCTGCTGGCCGTTTGCGCCCTGGCGGCGGTGATCGTCGTCGGCTACCAATTTCGTAAGCACGGTTGGAACGGCGAAACGGCCGGTTACGCGGCGCTGTTCGTCGTGTTGGGGGCGGTGATTTATTTCGTGCTTCCGAATTTGTGCGTACCGATCACGCGACACGGCGTGCCGCTTCCGGGGACGCCCCGCGGATTGCCGATTCGCGGCTACGGAACGATGTTGCTTCTGGCCGTATTGAGTTCCGTCGGCCTGGCCATGTATCGCGCCAAGCGGTGGGGGATCGATCCCGACGCCATTTTCGAGTTGGCCTTGTGGGGGATCGTGCCCGGGATCGTCGGCGCACGCGCGTTCCACGTGATCGAATATTGGTCGGTCGACTACGCCCCGATCTTGCATGAGCAGGGAATCGTGCCTGCGATGTTGGCCGTGATCAACGTGCCCAAGGGAGGGCTGGTCGTCTACGGTTCGCTGATCGGCGGAATCGCGGGAATCGCCTATTACATTTTTCGGCGTCGTCTCCCGCTGTTGCCGGTGCTCGACTTGATCACACCGAGTCTCGTGTTAGGCCTGGCGATCGGGCGGATCGGGTGTTTTTTGAACGGATGTTGTTTCGGCGGGGCGTGCGAGCTGCCGTGGGCGGTTCGCTTTCCTCCCGAATCGCCCGCGTTCGTGCATCAGGTGGAACACGGAATGGTGCCGATCCAGGGGCTGATGTTGCGCGCCGATCCGAAGCGGCCGGACGGCTTGCCCGTCGTTTCGGCCGTCGTTCCCGGTTCACCCGCCGAAGAGGCCGGGGTGAAGCCGGGCGAGCATTTGGTGGAAGTCAACGGCGTGCGGTTGGACGATCCGCGATTGGATGTACCGCCGATCGTCGTTGCCGTGCATGCATTAGGTTATTCGTCGACACCACCGGCGACGGTTCGGATCGCTACCGTCGAAGGCGATACCTATCAGTGGGCCGGTGGCCCCGCCGTGCCGGAGCGATCGCAGCCGATTCATCCGACGCAGTTGTACAGCAGCATCAATGCCTTCGTGCTGTTCTTCTTCGTGCTGGCCTACGAGCCGTTCCGGAAACGCGATGGTGAATTGTTCGCCGTGCTGATGACGTTGTATCCGGTGACCCGATTCATCCTCGAGATCATTCGGACGGACGAACCGGGGATCGTGGCCGGATTGTCGATCTCGCAAACGGTCAGTGTGCTGATTTTGTGCGGCGTCGCGTGCCTGTGGATCGTGTTGCGGCGGCGACCGATCGGCATCACGTATCCTCGTCGCGACGACCGGGCGACCGTCGAATCGCGTGAACCGTGACATGTTTCCGAGGAGTCGTCTTTTGCGATGAGCACCATCTTGGATCGGATCACCGATAAGAAACGCCTCGAGATCGAGCGGGCGAAGACGTTTGCGCCCTTGGAAGATCTGAAGCGCGCGGTCGAGAATGCGCCGCCGGTACGCGACTTCTTCGCCGCCGTGTGTCGTCCCGGTGAAGTCGCCCTGATCGCCGAGGTCAAGAAAGCAAGCCCTTCCAAGGGAGTCATTCGCGAAGATTTTCGGCCGGTCGACATCGCCCGTACGTACGAAAAACACGGTGCCGCATGTATCAGCGTGCTGACCGACGAGTCGTTTTTTCAAGGGCATCTCGAGTACTTGAAATGGGTCAAAGAGGCGGTCGAGATTCCGGTGTTGCGGAAGGACTTCATCCTCGACCCGTACCAAGTGTGGGAAGCCCGAGCGTACGGCGCCGATGCCGTGTTGCTGATCGCCGAGTGCCTCGACGATGCTGAGTTGCGTTCGCTGTACGCCTTGATTCGCGAGCTTGGGATGACGGCGTTGGTCGAATTATACGATCCGGCCAACGTGGGCCGCGTCGTCGATTGCGGCGCCCGATTGATCGGGATCAATAACCGCAACCTGCACACCTTCGACGTCGATATCGAGCACACGATTCGGCTGCGTCGCGACATTCCCGACGATCGGGCGGTCGTGGGCGAAAGTGGAATCGCGTCGCATGCCGACGTCGAGCGACTGCGACAGGCCGGCGTGCAGGCCATGCTCGTCGGTGAGAGCCTGATGCGCGAAGAGGATATCGGCGCGGCCGTCGACCGCCTCCTCGGCCGAAGCCCCGAAACGCGGGCAGCCGACGCCTAGTTTTGCCGACGGCGTCCGGCGCGGCGCAGAGGCGTCCCGCACGTTTGTCGGGACGCCCCGGAATGCCGACGATGCCCGCTCAGTTCGGTTCGATGCGAATCGATATCGCCTGCGGACGGCACATGGCGTGTACCTGCGCGTCGATTTCGGCGGCTTCTTTGAGGGCCGCTTTCAGTTCGATACCGCCGTCGCCGGGCCTGCCGTTGAACGGATCGGTGAAACTCTTGCGCCATGCTTGGTACACGCGTGCGTGCTTTTGTTGAAGCAGTTTCAGGA
>CAYVVR010000124.1:0-8967 GCA_964454655.1 uncultured Planctomycetaceae bacterium
TAGGGGGCCAGCCGGAACAAAAACCGATCGGCCGCCTTGGGAATGAGGTCTTCCTTCATCAGCAACTTCAAACCGTCGGCGACGGCTTGAAGCCAACCGAAGCGTCCGCCGACGCGCGTCGGACCGAGCCGATCTTGCATGCGACCGGCGACTTTTCGTTCGGCCCACGTTCCGGCGGCCGCCGCCGTCAGCACGATCGCCGCGATGACGGCGACTTTGAACAGCGCGACGACGAAGGTCGCGATCCAAGCCCATTGCGGGCTGAGCTCCAGCCATCGAGCAAGTGCTTCGGCCATTCCGAATATCCTTCGTATCGACGCAACACCCCTGTTGCGATCAGCGGTCGATTTCTCCCAACACGATGTCCAGCGACCCGACGATGGCCGGTACGTCGGCCAACAGACAGCCGCGACAAAGTTCACCGGTCACCGACAGGTTGCAAAAACTGCTGCTTCGCGCCCGCACACGCCAAGGCGTGGCGCCCCCTTGGCTGACGATCATAAAGCCCATTTGGCCCTTGGGCGCTTCGGTTTCCAGGTATGCCGTGCCGGGCGGTAGTTTTTCGTTGATCTTGATCGGCGGATCGACGTCGTCTTCGGCGTTGCGGTACTTGTCGATCGCCTGGCGGATCAGCTTCATCGACTGACACACTTCGAGCATCCGCACGAAGAAGCGGTGCCAGCAATCGCCGACGACGGCTTCGTCGGGGACCTGCGGTCCGGCCGGGTCGCAGGCGTAGCGTCCGTCGCGAGCAACCACCACGTCGAAGGCGTACCCGTCGTACATTCGCGTGTAGAACGGCTCGCCGTCGCGTCGCAAATCCCAGTCGACGCCGCTTCCCCGAAGAACCGGCCCCGTGCATCCGTAAGCGATCGCCTTTTCGGCCGATAAAACGCCGATGCCCGCCGTGCGCTTGATGAAGATGGCGTTCGACGTCAACACGGCGTGCAAATCGGCAATCACCGGTTCGAACTGATCGAGGAACGCCTCACACGCTTCGATCCATCCGTCGGGCAGGTCGATCATCACGCCGCCGACGGTGATATAGCTGTACGTCAGCCGGGCGCCGCAGAGCGCCTCGAACAGGTTTAGAATCTTTTCCCGCTCGCGGAAGCAGTACAAAAACGGCGTGAAGCTTCCGAGGTCCAGTCCGTACGCGCCCGCGGCCACCAGATGGCTGGCGATCCGGTTCAATTCGCAGATCATCACACGCAAGTGGCGCGTTTTCTCGGAAACCTGCTTGTTCATCAATTTTTCGACCGTCAGGGCCCAGCCGAGATTCATGTTCATCGCGGCCAGGTAGTCCATCCGGTCGGTGTAGGGGATCCACTGTCGTGCGGAGACGTTCTCGCCGATCTTTTCGGCGCAGCGGTGCAGGTAACCGATGTGGGGGACGACCTCGGTGACGACTTCACCGTCGGTGCGCAGCACCAACCGCAGCACGCCGTGCGTACTGGGATGTTGCGGCCCCATGTTGATCAGCAGCTCTTCGGTGCGAACATCGACTTCACCGAGCGAGCCTTCGCTAGGATGTTCTGCCATGGATTACCTCGCCCTGATGCCGTGGTACTCTTCGGGCATCTGGTAGTCTTTTCGCAAGGGGTGCCCCACCCAGTCTTCCGGGCACAAGATGCGCCGCAGGTCGGGGTGGTTGGTGAAGAACACGCCCGACAGGTCGTACACTTCACGCTCGTGCCACTCGGCGGTGGGCCAGATGGCGGTCAACGAAGGGACCTCGGGCAATCGGCCGGGGGTGTTGTCTTTCCACCGGGGAAGAACCACCTTCAGCACGATGCGATGCCGATGCTTCATGCTCGACAGATGATACAGCACCTCCAAGTGCGGTTCCCACTCGACTTTGGCGGCCTTTTTGGGGTCGGGTTCACAGTAATCGACCGCCGAAATGCAATGCAGAAAATTGAACGCGTAGCGATCGTCGTCGCGCAATCGCCGCGCCACATAGGGCAGGGCCTTCGCGCGAACCTCGACCCAGGGATCGATCGCTTCGGGATCCGCTGAGAGGATCTCCTCGGGGAAATCGGCCTGCAATTGTGCGATCAGAGCTGCCGCTTCCATCGTCCGAGATGTCCTTCGTTTGCTGTGTTCGTCTTTTTCGTGTCGCCGGGGGAATCACTCGATCGTTCGGTTTACCCGACCGAACGGCATACGCAATCGCTTACCCGCTCGCAGACGTCGTCGTTTCTACCTTCGCCGGTGGGGAAGGCGAGGGGGGCGCGGCCTCGTCGGGCAAGGCACGCACCCAGTTCAAGTCGCCGCGGTACCACACATATGCAAAACCCACCATCAGCACCGCGAAAAAGACGGCGATATCGACCATGGCGGTGCGGGCGAGTCGGCGTGCCGCCGCGGGCACATCGCTTACGGCGGTTTCCGGATTGCTCTCGGAAGATGCCGCGGGGGCGTCGAGTCCGAGTTCTTCGAGCTTCTGAACGACCGCCGCCGGTTCCAAACGCGGATCGGCGAGCTGATTGGCTTTTCCAAAGACGACCGCCCACGGGAAAAAGAAGGCGACTTCGACGTCGAAGATCAAAAACAAAAGGGCGACCACGTAGAACCGCAGGTCGAACTGCACATACGGAGAACCCACAGACGGCTCGCCGCACTCGTAGGTTGCCTGCTTTTCTTCGCTTGGTGCGTGAGGTCGCAGGAAGCTGCCCAGCACCAACGCACCCAGTACCACCGCCGTGGCAACCAGGATGAACAACGTCACGTATCCGACGATCAACGTGGGTGTCATGGATTCGATCGGCCGTCGTAGCCGGTTAAGACAAGGGAAACATGCGGCCGAAAATTGACGACCGCGAGTGACATATTTTGTCAGCCTATCCTATCAAAAACAGCTAATTTTACGCCGGATCCGAATTGCCGCAAGGCTTCGATCCGGCTTTTGGGACGAATGCCTCAATAATAAGCCGAACGCGACATTTCTTGCCGAACTCTAGGGGGGCTCAAACCCGGGGCTGCGGCATCGGCACTAGCCCGTTTTCCCCTCGCGATCGAAGAGTTCCGAAACCGGGCGGCGCCCGGCGAAGCCGCTGTGCGGGTCGTGGAAATATTGAATCTCCGGTTCGCCGAGTTTCCAACAGAGGAGGACCTCGCCTTCGGGGCCTTGGGCGGGAAAATCGACGATGCCGTCGAGCACCCCTTTCGGTTCCACCCCCAAGTCGCTCAATTGTATCAGGTATTCCCGCAGCCGCCGACTATCGGACTCGAGTTCTTGCAACATCGCAACGAGTTCGTCTCGGTACGGTCCGAACGATTCGCCGCGGTAGCCTGTCAGGGCGTTCAGTCGTTCGCGTCGCTGGTGGATGTCGCGGGCGAGTTCCGTCATCGGTTCGACGATGCTGCGAACTTCGGGCAACAAGCGATTCGCTTCTTCGAGGGTGAAGTACCGACGCGAAGATTGGGGCATCAGGGGAATCGTTTCGAAAAAAGGAGTGCTGATCGAAAGAGCCGTCCGAAGGACCGTCGTCGCTTGTTTTTCGCGGGGCACGTCAACTGAATCAAGAATCGGCATTCTTTTTCGGCGAGGCGGTCTTTTTGCCCGCCGCCGGTTCTTTCTGCCTTCCGGGGGCGTTGGGGCCTTCGTCGACCGGTTCGGCGATCGATTTCGACAGGGCCACGACCGTCGGATTCAACGTCGTTTGTCCCCACGCGATTTCCAGCGGTAATTTCGCGAAATCGACCATGCAGCCGTCGCGACTGTAGCAACTCAGGTCGTAAGTCGACCCCATGAAGATGCAGTCGGACGGGCAGTTTTCGGTACAGTACGCACAAAACATGCATTTCGTGTAGTCGATGATGAACGACGTCACACGAAAGCCTTTACGGCCCGGCACCTTTTCTCGCTCGATGTAAATGCAATCGACCGGGCAATCTTTCGCACACCGCAGGCAACCGATGCACGTCGTCAGATCGTACCGATGGAAGCCTCGAAAACGCGGCGCGACGACCGCGGGCAATTCGGGATATTCGTAATGATGGGTGAACGCTCGTCGTTTGGGATCGTACGTCGAGATCCACGTTCGCATCGTGACGGCCATGGCCTCGGCCACCGTCTTGACGCCCAAGACGATATTGCGACACCACTGGTAAAAACCGCCGATAGGCCGGGTGGTGGTAGACATCGAAATGGTCTCCGTCGAGTCGATGCCGGTCGAATGAAAACGCGGCAAACGAGCACGATCAGGCCCGCGTTGCGCGGTTCACAAAGCGGCGGTATGCCGTACCGATACCGCCGGGACTGTCGAAATCGCCGAATTTCCGCAATTATAGAGGAGTCGCTTGAAAACGCCACCGGAAGCTACCGGCCTTTTTGGTTTCGCACGGCCGACGAAAGAGACCAACCATCATGCCATTGAACGATCGATTCGACGCCGCCTTGGAATTTGCAAGCACGCTTCACCGGAAGCAGCTCCGCAAGATCGGCCAAACCCCCTATATTGGGCATCTGCTTCGCGTGTGCGGGACGGTGATCGAGTTCGGGGCGACCGAGGACGAAGCCATCGCCGCGTTGTTGCACGACGCTTTGGAAGACCAGAACCGGCCCGGATTGGCGGACGAGATCGCCGCCCGCTTCGGCGACGCCGTGTTGGAAATGGTGACCGCCTTGAGCGATTCGACCGAGCAGCCGCGTCCCCCGTGGCGAGAACGCAAAGAGGCCTTCCTCGCCCGGCTGCGTGAGGCCACAAGCAGCGTGCGGCTCATCGCGGCGGCCGACAAGTTGGACAACGTTCGCTCGACGATCACCGCCTTGCAGGTGTTCGGGGACGAGATTTGGACACGTTTTCACGGTGGACGCGAAGGGACACTCTGGTACTACCGGCAAATCGTCGCCGTGCTCGGTGAGGCGAGCGAACATGCCTTGGTCGCCGAATTGGCCGACGCCGTCGCACGACTCGAAGCGATCGCTGAAGGCGGCGGGGCTTGTACGTCTCGCTAGGCGGCGACGGTCGTCGCCGTCGTCATCCCGCGAAATGGAAACTTGCGGTGGGCACGTTCCCGAAAGTAGACTGGCGCAATCGGCTGCGGAAGCCCCCTCGAAAGAACTTGGTGGCGCATGCCGAGATCGTCCTGGGAACTCGGTCGGAAATGCTTGCTCTAAGGGGATGATGGAAGATGATGCCTTCGACGCGACGTCGTTTCTTGCAAACCGCCGGTGCCGCCGCCGCGGCCTTGTCGCTGGGTAACCTTCGCACCGTTTGCGCGGGCGAAAAACCCGGTTCGCGAATGAAAATCGGGTTGGTGACCTATTTGTGGGGCCAAGATTGGGACTTGCCCACCTTGATCGCCAATTGCGAGAAGACGGGCATGGCCGGGGTCGAGTTGCGGACGCAGCACGCCCACGGCGTGGAACCGTCGTTGAATGCCGCCGAGCGGGCCGAGGTCAAAAAACGGTTCGACGATTCGCCCGTCGTGTGCGTCGGCTTGGGGACGAATCAAGACTATCATCATCCCGATCCCGAGCGGCTCAAGAAATCGATCGAAGACACCAAGGCGTTCATCAAGCTCAGTCACGACATCGGCGGACTGGGCGTCAAAGTCAAGCCGAACGATCTTCCCAAGGGCGTACCCGTCGAAAAGACGATCGAGCAGATCGGCCGATCGCTCAACGAACTGGCGGCGTTTGCGGCCGATTACGGCCAGAAACTGCGTCTCGAAGTGCACGGCGGCTGCTCGCCTTTGCCGATCATCAGGAAAATCATGGACGTGGCGACGCATCCGAACGTCGGTGCGTGTTGGAACTGCAACGCGCAAGACTTGGAAGGGGAAGGGATCGTCTACAACTTCAATCTCGTCAAAGATCGCCTGGCCGATACCGTCCACGTTCGCGAATTGAACGTCGGCGAGTATCCCTACCAAACGTTGTTCGACCTGTTGGTCGGATGCGACTACGCCGGGTGGATCTTGTTGGAGTGCCGGACGAAACCGAAAGATCGGATCGCCGCCTTGCGCGAGCAGAAGGCCATCTGGCAGGAGATGATCGCCAAGGCGCAGGCCAAGGTTTGACGGACCGAACGAAGGGATACGCGGCATGGATTCGATCATTGTGACCGGGGCAAAAGGCCAGCTCGGGAGCGAGTTGTGCCGTATCTTGGGCCGTCGAGCCGTCCCTTGGGATTTGCCCGATGTCGACCTGCTCAAACCCGACGAGGTGCAAAAAGCCTTCGAGGCGGCCCGCCCCCACGCGGTCGTTCACGCGGCGGCCTACACGGCCGTCGATCGGGCCGAGGACGAACCGGAACGCTGTTTTGCCGTCAACGCCGACGCGACCGCCCGCTTGGTCGATCTGTGTCGAGATCGCGGTATCCCCTTGTTGTACGTGAGTACCGATTACGTATTCGGTGGGGAAGACGTTCGCGGCGAACCGTACCGTGAATCGGACCCCGTGAATCCGCAAGGTGCCTATGCCGAATCGAAGTACCGGGGCGAGCTGGCCGTCTGCCGTTGGGAAAAGCATTACATCGTGCGGACGTGCGGCTTGTACGGGCGATTGGGCGAGCATTCGCCGGGAAATTTCGTCGAGACGATGCTGCGACTGGGCAAACAGGGTAAGAAGTTGCGCATCGTCGACGACCAACATTGCACGCCCAGTTATGTGCCGCACGTGGCGAGAGCGATCGTCTTCTTGCTCGAGAACGCGCCCGAAGGAACCTATCACGTGGTCAACGGGGGCGAAACGACGTGGTTCGGCTTCGCGCAAGAGATCTTCCGCTTGGCGAAATTGGAGGTCGAGACGGAGCCGATCACGACGCAAGAATACGGCGCCAAGGCGCCGCGTCCGGCGTACAGTGTGCTCGACACGTCGAAATACCACGCCCTGCCGGGGGCTCCCGCGATGCCGTTCTGGCGGGAGGCGCTGGCCGAATATCTGGCCTCGCGACCGTGATCGCCGAGGGGCCGGCCGGGGAGAAGGCGAAGGAATCGACTTTTTCGGGCGCTCGCGGTGGGGTAGAATAAAAAGGGTTCGATTCCCCTCGTATTTGGGGGAAAACTTATCGAAACGTATTTCTTCGGGCGGCGGCAACGGGCCGGCAATCGACGCCGCTTTGCCCGACGGATGACGCCGGGCCGGCAAAAGGGCAGCGGGCATCGCGCAGAGGGTACGCCTGCCTGCCGTCGTCGGTGCAAGCGAGCAACCGTCTTGCGGACGCGACGACCGGCGGAATGCGTGTGGTCCCTTCGTCGAAGTGGAGGAACATCATGTCTCGGCCCGAATTCTGTGGACGGCGCCTCGACCGCCGCGCCGGGTACAGTCTCGTCGAGGTCTTGGTTGCGACCACGATCTCGTTGATCATGTTGGGCGCGGTCATCGCCGCGTTCGCCTCGGTCATGGGACAAATGACCGAAACCCGCGCCGTGCTGGAAACCATCGACCAATTGCGATCGGCCGGCGACCTGTTGCGGAAAGACTTGCAAGGGTTGACCGTCGTTCCCGATCCTCCTCTGGCTCCCGAGGATCAACGCGGATACTTCGAATGGACGGAAGGTCCCGGCGGAACCGCCGCAGTCGCCCCCGGACCGCCGAAATATCCTTGGGGATTGAACGCGTACAACCTGCTTGAAGAGGATCCGAACAAGCCCGCAGGAAGCGTGCCCTACGAAGACGACTCGACCGTCGGCGACTTGGACGACATCTTGATGTTCACGACGCGTCGTGAAGGGGCGCCGTTTACCGGTCGGGCGACCGACCCCAACGGCAACCGTATCGAGGTTACCTCGCAAGTCGCCGAAGTGGCCTGGTTCGTGCGAGGAAACCGGCTGTATCGTCGCGTGCTGCTGGTCATGCCCGAGATCCTTCGCATCGCCGATGCCGACGGCGACGGACGCTTGGGGCTCAACGAATGGGGAGGCCCGAACGCGGGCAATTATTTCGCCGCGTTCGACGTGGCCGTTCGCTGGGAGTTCGATACCCAGTTGAACCAGATGTTTCTGGTTCCCTGCACGCTGGGCGATTTGACCAAGCCCGAGAACCGGTACGCTCACCAGGTCGGCGGGTATCCGTTCCATCCGCATCGCGTGGCCGCATGGCGCAGGTTGGGCTTGCCGACGATGAGCGAGTCGAGCTCGAACCTGGCGGCTGTGAACTGGATTGCCGGCGGTACGCTCCCGGCCGTTTCGCTGTCTCCGCGTAATGCCGGGAACGCCAACGACCCGGTCAACTTGTTCGATGCTTGGACGAACCCGTATCCGTTCGCCGAACTCGATCCGCTGACCGGTCAGCACACGGCAATGCAGGGCGTGCGAGTGGAAGAAGACCTCGTGTTGACCAACGTCCTGTCGTTCGACGTGAAGGGATGGGATCCGCAGGCACCGGTGTTTTACCGGAACGGGCGACTCGTCAAACCGGGCGATCCGGGATACCGGGCGGCGTGGACCGCGTGGGATGCCGCAGGGCGACCGGCCGCCCAGGTCGCCGCTCGAGGGGCGTACGTAAACTTGAACTACGCCGGAGCGCCTTCGGGAGCCCCCGGCCAATACGACTTGGCCGGCCCGCCGTTGGCTCAATCGGGGCTGAGCAACGTGTTCGTGTACGATACGTTTTCGACACATTACGAGAAGGACGGCATCGACCAGTTCGGCGACGGCCGTATCGACTGGGGAACCGACGACTTCGACAACGACGGCAACGGCCTCGTGGACGAGTGGGCCGAATGGGAAACGCGGCCCCCGTATCCGGTTCCCTTGCGGGGAATTCAAATCACCCTGCGCGTCTTCGAGCCCGACAGCCGTCAAGTTCGCCAGGTCACGATCACGCAAGACTTGTTGCCGAAGTAAATGTAGGCTCGACGATAGGGCGACCATCACACACACGGCCCTCGGGGGGAAACTTCCGAGGGCTACGCTTTTAGACATCCTGACAAAGTCGGCGCCGAACGTGAACCGTCGCGCACTTGACGTTGTGCACAATGCCCGTTTCAAACGCAAAAACCGCCGAAAAATCGG
>CAYVVR010000125.1:0-3474 GCA_964454655.1 uncultured Planctomycetaceae bacterium
TCCTTGGGCGTCTTGCCAGCCAGGTGCTTTTCGACCCACGGCCCATTGTCGGAAGTGAGAACGACGAGCGTATTGCGGTCGATTTGCAATTCACGCAGCGTGTCGAGGATCTCGCCGAGCGACCAATCCAACTCTTGCATCACATCGCCGTACAACCCGCGGTCGGAACTTCCGCGGAATTCGGGACTCGCCCCCAACACGACGTGCGCCATGTTGTGGGCGACATACAAGAAGAACGGTTCATCCCGATGGGCGCGAATCCAGGCAACCGCCTCTTGCGTGTAGCGCCGCGTGAGCATGTCCATCTCGGACTGATCGATCGAAGGATCGAGCGTTTCCATGTTGCGCATGAGTTGTGCGCGATGGCGTCCCGCCTCGATGGTGCGCGTGGTTCCGTTGTGCGAAGGCGTGCCGAACCAATAGTCGAATCCCTGCGCGTTGGGCATGAGTTCTTCCGGCCACGTACCGGGCCGATGTTCGCCGGCCAAATGCCATTTGCCGATGAGCGCGGTCGCGTACCCGGCTTCTTTGAGCAATTCGGCGATGGTGATTTCCCGCGGATGCAAGATCGGATGCTGATGCTTGACGTTATCGATCTCGCCGACGCGCATGGCGTAACAGCCGGTCATCAAAGTCGCCCGCGTCACGCCGCACACCGGATGGACGTAAAAATCGGTGAATCGCATGCCTTCGGCGGCCATTCGGTCGATGTTGGGCGTCCGAAATCCCTTCGCCCCCTGCACGCCGATGTCGCCATAGCCGACGTCGTCCATCAAGAAAACGATGAAGTTCGGCCGTCGAGCATTCTCGGCAGGCTCGACGCCGTCAGCCGATCGACCGGCGAAGAAACACATCGCCGCACATGCGCAGACTATCACAAGATGCGGTCGCAAGCCCATCGGGGGGACCTCCGTCGATACAGAGCGATGGAACAACGACCGGACCCCCGGCCGCCGACAACCGCTGCATTATAGTCGGCGGAGCTCAGCGCGGCACACCGTACTCGGGAAAACGATCTTGAACCGCTTGCACGGTGAACGATTCGTTGCGCATCGACTCCATGGCCAACACGGCGGCTTCGGCCGCCTGGACCGTCGTGATGCACGGAATTCCCAACGCGACGGCCATCGCACGAATGCGTCCTTCGTCGGTGCGGGCGCCGCGCCCGCTGGGGGTATTGATCACCAGTTGCGTCTTCCCGTCGAGCATCACGTCGAGCACGTTCGGATGGCCTTCCTTGATCTTCTTGACGCGTTCGACCGCGATGCCGGCCTCCTCCAGCCGAGCGGCGGTCCCTTTCGTCGAGATGATGCGATAGCCCAGCTTTTCGAGCCGGCGGGCAAGGTTGACGATCTGGTCTTTGGCTCGATCGGCGACGCTCAAGAAGATGGTGCCTTCCCGCGGCAAGACGGTCCCCGCCGCAATCTGGCTTTTGGCGAATGCAATTGAAAACCGACTGCTGATGCCCATCACCTCGCCGGTCGATTTCATTTCGGGACCGAGCACGATATCGACGCCCGAGAACTTGGCGAAGGGGAAGACGGCTTCTTTGACCGACACGTTCGACGGCACCGGCTCTTTCACCCAGCCTTGTTCGGCCAGCGAAACACCGACCATCACCTTCGCTGCGGCCTTGGCCAACGGACAACCGACCGCCTTCGACACGAACGGCACCGTCCGGCTGGCACGCGGGTTGACTTCCAAGACGTAAACTTGCGGACGCGTTTCTTTGCCTCGCTTGACGGCGTACTGCACGTTCATCAAGCCCCGCACGTTCAACGCCTTTGCCAAGGCATAGGTGGCTTCCTTGATCTCCTGGACGATCGGACCGGGCAGACTGTACGGGGGAATCGCACACGCCGAATCGCCGGAATGCACGCCCGCCTCTTCGATGTGTTCCATCACGCCCGCAACCAGCACCTGTTCGCCGTCGGCAATGGCATCGACGTCGACTTCGATGGCGTCTTCCAAAAACTGGTCGATGAGGACGGGTTGTCCCTCGGCGGCCAGGAACGCCTCGGTCACGAATTTCCGGAACTGGTTCATGTCGTAACAGATTTCCATCGCCCGACCGCCGAGCACGAAACTCGGCCGCACCAGCACGGGAAAACCGACCTGTTCGACCGCCGCCAAAGCCTCGTCCATCGTCTTGGCGATGGCGTTGGGCGGTTGCTTCAGCCCCACACGATTGAGCAGCTTGGCGAACTTTTCGCGGTCTTCGGCGTCTTCGATCGTGTCGACGCTCGTGCCGATGATGGGCACGCCCGCCGTTTGCAGCGCCCGCGACAGGTTCAGCGGCGTTTGGCCGCCGAATTGCACGATGACGCCGTCGGCTTGAATGCGGTCTTGGATATTGAGAACGTCTTCACACGTGAGCGGTTCGAAAAACAGGATGTCGCTGGTGTCGTAGTCGGTACTGACGGTCTCGGGGTTCGAGTTGACCATCACCGACTCCATGCCCAGTTCGCGCAGTGCGAAACTGGCGTGACAGCAACAATAGTCGAACTCGATTCCCTGGCCGATCCGGTTCGGACCGCCGCCGAGGATCATGATCCGTTTCTTGTCGGGTTTCTTGGGCGGCGTTTCGTCTTCGTCCTCGTAGGTCGAATAATAATACGGCGTGTAGGCCTCGAATTCGGCGGCGCAGGTATCGACGGCCTTGAAGACGGGCACGATCCCGCGTTCTTTCCGCTTGCGCCGAACCTCCATCTCGCCCAT
This sequence comes from uncultured Planctomycetaceae bacterium, assembly GCA_964454655.1. Lineage (GTDB taxonomy): Bacteria > Planctomycetota > Planctomycetia > Pirellulales > Thermoguttaceae > CAYVVR01. Next base: position 2,719 of record CAYVVR010000125.1, read on the forward strand.
GTTCCACAAGTGGGCCAACTGGCGATCCGAGAACCCATACCGTTTCGCCTCGCGGAGAAGTGCGTCGTCGACCTGGTCGATGTCCTCGTAGCTGCGTAGTTTTTCCTCCATGTCGACGATCTGGCGAATGTTCTCCAGGAACCACGGGTCGATGCCCGTCAATTCGTGGATTTCGTCGAGCGACATTCCCGCCTTCATCGCGTAGCGCAGGTACCAGATTCGCTGCGCGTTGGGATGCGACAGCTTGTGGCGGATCTCGTCGATCGACGGTTGCTGCGGCGTTCCCCAAAGGTCTTTGCCGTCGCAGCCGAGCCCGAACGAGCCGACCTCAAGACCTCTCAATGCCTTTTGCAGCGATTCCTTGAACGTGCGGCCGATGGCCATCGTCTCGCCGACGCTTTTCATTTGCGTCGTCAAGATCGGATCGGCCTCGGCGAATTTCTCGAACGCAAACCGCGGCACCTTGGTTACGACGTAGTCGATCGTCGGCTCGAAGCAGGCCTTGGTTTCGCGCGTGATGTCGTTGGCCAGCTCGTGCAAGCGATAGCCGACGGCCAACTTGGCCGCGATCTTTGCGATGGGAAAGCCGGTCGCCTTCGACGCCAAGGCACTCGAACGGCTCACCCGCGGATTCATCTCGATGACGACCATGCGGCCGGTTTGCGGATGAATGGCGAATTGAATATTCGAGCCGCCCGTATCGACGCCGATTTCGCGAATCACGGCAATCGAGGCGTCGCGCATGCGCTGGTATTC
>CAYVVR010000125.1:3484-8939 GCA_964454655.1 uncultured Planctomycetaceae bacterium
GATCGAGTCGCCGGTGTGCACCCCCATCGGGTCGAAGTTCTCGATGGAGCAGATGATGACGACGTTGTCGTCGCCGTCGCGCATCACCTCCATCTCGAACTCTTTCCAGCCGATGACCGACTCTTCCAAGAGCACTTCGGTGATAGGCGAAGCGGCAAGTCCGCGGGTAACGAGGTCGTCGAACTGTTGTCGATTGTAGGCAATACTCGATCCCGTGCCCCCCAAGGTGAAACTCGGGCGAACGACGCACGGCAAACCGATTTCTTCCAGCAGTTTGTGGGCTTCGTCGAGGTTGTGAACCGTCTCGCCGCGGCACACGTCGAGCCCGATCTTTTCCATCGCCAACCGGAACTGGTCGCGTTCCTCGGCTTTGGCGATTACGTCGGCCTTGGCTCCGATCATCTCGACCCCGTATTGGTCGAGCACGCCGTGCCGGACAAGATCCATCGCCAAATTCAAACCGGTCTGACCGCCCAAGGTGGGCAGCAACGCGTCGGGCCGTTCTTTTTCAATGATCTTGGCGACCGTCTCCCACTCCAACGGCTCGATGTAGGTTCGGTCGGCCATCTCGGGATCGGTCATGATGGTCGCCGGGTTCGAGTTCACGAGGACGACCTCGTATCCTTCTTCCCGCAACGCCTTACACGCCTGCGTTCCCGAGTAATCGAACTCGCAGGCCTGCCCGATGACGATCGGTCCGGACCCGATGAGCAGAATGCGATGGATGTCGGTTCGTCGTGGCACCGTGAATAACCTTTGTTCGTTCGAAGGGCGTTTCCAACAGCCAAGACACGTCGCAACAGCTTGCGCCGACGCCGGCAACCCTCGTTCGGCCGGAGTGTCCCCCTCGATCGAGTGAACTCAGGAAGCCACAAACCGGAAGAGGGCAAACCGCCGTGCCGCCCGCGCAGGTATAAAATCTCACCATGTTATCACCGATTCGTCGCGTGATTCAACCCGTGCCCCCTCTCAATGGGGTACGTTTGAGGCGTTGAGCGGCTCCGTCGCCAGCCTCAGCGTTCGTTGTCCGGCGACGGGGCAGCGCTTAACCGTCGCCTTTTCGGCCGTCGGTCGGCGGGATAGAATCAAAGGCAGTCGTCGGGCGAGGCCCCCTCGCTTCGCTCGGGCCGGAAGCGTCCCGGCCTCGAGGCCGAGTCGACCACCCAGTACGAGAGGAAGCCAGATAATGCCGCTGTTCGAGATTGAGACGCAGTCTCATATCGTGATCACGTGGGCCGAAGACGAGCACGCCGCGCGGGCGGTCGTCCAAGAAAACTACCCCCACGAACAAATCGTGCGGACCACCAAACGCCCCCGCGACACCTGGGTCATCTCCAAGGCGGCCCTCGGCATCACCGGCACGTTCGATCCTTGTAATGTCGCCCGCGAGTGTCTCGCCAAGGCCGCCGGCGACAAGGTTCACGCCATCCGCCTGTACATGCAAGAAACCGGCACCGACCTCGAACGCGCCAAGAAAGTCATCGAGTCGAACATGGTGATGGGCTGGTAGCCCCGTCACACCGCGATTCGATCGTTCCCCGCAACGGCCCGAGCAATCTGTATGATTGTCGCGGGCACCGGTCGCTACTCGCGCGAGAAGACGAGTTCGCGCTCGATCTCTTCGAGGCTCTTTCCTCGCGTCTCGGGCAGGAATCGCGCCACCACCACAAACGACACGACGCACATGATCGCGTACAAGGCGAAAGCGGTACTCATGCCGGTGCGTTCGTACAACATCGGTGCCGTTTGGCTCACCAGAAAATCGGCCAACCAAAGCGCCACGGTAGCCGCCCCCATCGCCAGCCCGCGTGTTCGGTTCGGAAAGATCTCGGCCAACACGACCCAAACAACCGGTCCCATGCCGATCGCGAAGGCCGCGATATAGGCCAACACGCCGAAGAACACGAGATTCGGCGACGGCTGTTTCCAGAACATCACTGCCAAGAAAACCAACGCGACGAACATTGCCGCCGAGGTACACAACAGCAGCGGTTTTCGGCCCAATCGGTCGATCACCAGTAGAGCCACGACGGTGACCGCCAGATTCACCCCCTGCATCGCCGCCGTTCGGAGAAGGGCCGACGTATCGCCGGTCCCGGCGCTGGCGAAGATTTTCGGCGTGTAATAGACGATCGCATTGATACCGGTGACTTGCTGCAACACGGCCAGCGTGATGGCCAGCAAAAGAATTTTGCGGTATCCCGGCGAGAGCAGTTCCCGCCATGTCCCTTGTTCGACCTGCATCGCCTGTTGGATTTCGGCAATCTCTTGCTCGGCCTCGGCGGTCCCGGAAATTCTCGCCAACACGGCGCGTGCCTCGTCGACGCGTCCTCGTTTCACCAGCCAACGCGGACTTTCCGGCACGAACAGCAAACACACGAGAAAGAACACCGCAGGCAGCGTTTCCGAAGCGAACATCCAACGCCAGCCCATGGCGACGTTCCACGCCTCGTCGCCGGCACGCGCGATCTGCCAATTGACGATCGACACGACGACCATCCCCGAGATGATCGCGATTTGGCACAACGTCACCAAGCTTCCTCGCATCCGTGCCGGGGCCACTTCGGCGATATAGGCGGGAGACAACAACGCGGCGGCCCCAACGGCGAGCCCGCCCAACATCCGCGCCGCGACGAACGGCCATAAGGTGCTCGGCAACGCCGACGTCACCGCCGAAACAGCGAACAAGATAGCCGTCAAAACAAGCATTCGCTTGCGACCGAAGCGATCGGCCAACGGCCCGATGAACGCGGCACCGATCGCGCACCCCAACAGCACGTTCGCAACGGCCCACCCTTCACCGTTGTCGGTCAGGTGCATGAACGTTTTCAGGTACCCGATCGCGCCGGCGATGACGGCCGTATCGTACCCGAACAGCAACCCGCCCAACGCGGCAGTGCCCGCCAACAAGAACACGTAGAATACGCTACCCGCGTCGTGGTCGGCCGCCCCGTTCGCTCGGTGTCCCGCGGGAACGTTAGCATTGCTCACCGATCTCTCCCTTCGCTTGCGTTAGCACCGCCCGGCGCGACGTGCCGTTGCCTCCGCGGCTGTTGAAATCACCGCGGCGCAAGGTGTAGATCATACGGGGAGACACCCATCGACAGGGGACGAACGGCATCTATCCTAACGTGACCGATCGACAATACAAGCATTTGAATCGGGGGAGACGGTCCCGGTACCAGTCGGGGGTGCATATTGTCGACAAGACACGGTGCAGCTAAACTCGGAAAACAAACAACGTCGCGCGAATTGCGCATGCAGCTTCGACGCGGCGTCATGACCGGAACAACTCTAGCAACACAACTTCGAGAAGAGGTCTAGGGGCAACCGACCGTCGGACGGTCGCACGCAGTTCAAACACGACTCGGCGTTTGGAGACGCACAAGGGTTTTCGTTCATGCCTCTGGATTCGAAGCCTGAATCGACGTACCGGTCGTTCCTTGTCTTATTGCTCACGTTGATGCTCGCCGCCGAGTTCGTCTTCGTCGGTTGGCTCAGTGCACGTGGGGCGGACGACGACGATCCCGTCCTTCGCCGCATTGACGCGATCTACGCCGACATGCAGCCGCTCGAATACGATCCGCCGGCCGATCGTTGGCAACACATCCCGCGGACGATCGACCGTTTGCGGTTCGGCCCCAAGTTGAAGGTCGTCATGCTGGGCGACAGCATCGTCAACGACACGAGTCGATCGGGCTGGGAAAAGCTGGTCGAGCGGATGTATCCCCGCTGTACGATCGAAAAGATCACGTCGGTTCGCGGTTCCACCGGTTGCTGGTACTACCGCGATCCCGAGCAACTCGAAACGTACGTTCTCCGACACAAGCCCGACCTGTTGATGATCGGCGGAATCAGCCATCGCAACGACATCGAATCGATTCGGGCCGTGATCCGGCAGGTGCGCGAAGCGTTGAATCCGGATCCCGAAATCATCCTTATGACGCCGGTGTTCGGTCCCGACGATCCTCGCGACGATCCCGATTGGTCGTACGCGGTTCCCGGCGACGACAGCTTTCGTGCTCGCTTGAAGCGTCTGGCCGAAGAAGAACAAGTCGAGTTTCTTGACATGACCGGTCCCTGGGGGCGGTACATTCGCACCTGCGGCGAAGACATTCACTGGTTCAAGCGGGATTACATCCACGCTAACGCCAAGGGCGAAGCAATCCTCGGCCGGATCCTCGAACGCTACTTCGCACCGAAAACGCCGCAACAACCGTAGCGGTTTCTGCCTTCGAAAGTTCGCACGCAGCGCCGATCGACGACGACCGGTTCGGGCCCGTATAATACGGCAAAACACGCGGTTGCCTCCGACATCTTCATATGCCGATCGATTCGGCCGTCGGGCCGAGACTGCGACGGCATATCGGAATTCCCGAAGACCACGACGACACGAACAGGAGACCGTCTCATGCGCATCTTGATGCTCGTCGGCGATTACGTCGAAGACTACGAATGCATGGTTCCCTTCCAAACGCTGCAAACGGTCGGCCATTCCGTCGATGCCGTTTGCCCCAGCAAGAAGGCCGGAGAGCAAGTTCGCACCGCGGTACACGATTTCGACGGCGCCCAAACCTATTGCGAACTGCGAGGTCACAACTTCACGCTCAACGCGACGTTCGACGAAGTCGACCCGGCCGGGTACGACGCCTTGTTGATCCCGGGCGGCCGTGCGCCGGAATACTTGCGTTTGAATGCGCGGGTGATCGAAATCGTCAAACATTTCGCCGAAAACGACAAACCGATCGCCGCCGTTTGTCACGGTCCCCAACTCTTGGCGGCCGCCGGCGTGCTGAAAGGCCGCAAGTGCAGTGCCTATCCCGCGGTCGGTCCTGAAGTGACGGCCGCCGGAGGTGAATACGTCGAGATTCCGCTCGATCGCGCCCTGGTCGACGGCAAGCTCGTTACGGCTCCCGCGTGGCCTGCCCATCCCGAGTGGCTCTCCAAGTTCTTGAAAGTGCTGGGCACCCAAATCACGCTATAGTTGCGCAGCCGGCGGGGGGGAATTGCATCGATCAATGACGGCGACCGAGAGGCGTCGCGTGCGTCTCTCGGTCGTTTTCCCGTTTTCCTGCCCTCAACCCTCGCGAGAATTTCCCCATGCCGCTTCGCCTTGTCGTGTTCTCGGCGTTGATTGCCGGTGTTGCCTCGCTCGATGCCGCCTCGGGTGCCGAACCGCCCGCACGTCCGAATGTTGTCTTGGTGATCGTCGACGATTTGCGTCCCGAGTTGGGATGCTACGGCTGCGATCACATTCATTCGCCGAACATCGATCGGTTGGCAGCACGCGGAATGCGGTTCGACCGGGCATACGTGCAGATGACATTCTGCAATCCCAGTCGGACTTCTTTCCTGACGGGCATGCGTCCCAACCGCACGCGGGTATACAGCAACGACGTTTATTACCGACAGGTGTTGCCCGACATCGAAACGTTGCCGCAACTCTTCCGTCGGG
>CAYVVR010000126.1:0-8891 GCA_964454655.1 uncultured Planctomycetaceae bacterium
GCAACGACGCGAATCTCTTTCCGCACCGGCCGACGCGGCAACTGTGGCATCCGCCGTATGTGAAACAGCAACCGCGATTCGACGCCGAAGGCGTCTACCGCATCGACACGGCCAAACTTGGAGACGCGAAGCCGGTGGTGTTGACGATCGACTTGCAATCGCTCGAACTCGAGCCGGAAGCGGCCTACTCGCTCACGTTTCGGGCGCGATGCGATCCTCCTGCCGGCATCGTGGTGAACATGCCTCGCGCCGCGTCGGCCGAAAAGACCGCCGGTCGCTTTTTCTCGCTGAACGATCGCTTTCAGTCGATCTCGGTGACGTTCACGATGCCCGAGCAAGCCGACGCGCAGGCGGTAACGATCGTCTTCCCCGATTCGACGCTCGCCCGCCGACCGAAGATCGAATTTCGTGATTTCCGTCTCACGCGCGAGCCGTAACGTCCGAAGCGAAAGTTCCGGTTCGCGTAATAGCCGAGGCGGGGATCGAACCCGCACGGGCCTTCCGGCCCACAGGATTTTAAGTCCTGTGCGTCTGCCAATTCCGCCACTCGGCCCTGCCGAAGTCGTGCTTCGGCGTGTTTCGTCGATTCGCGGCGTTCACTCGGCCTTTGCGACGGCCGCCGTACCGTTTTCGACGGCCAAAATGCGGTTGATCGCATTCAAAAACGCCTTGGCCGAAGCCTCGATGCTGTCGGTCGAAACGCCGCGTCCGCGGTAAATCGTGCCCTTGTGCTCCAGTTGCACTTGCACTTCGCCCTGGGCGTCTTTGCCGACGGTAACGCTGTGCACGTTGAAATCGCGACACGTGACGCTCAAGCCCGTCAGCTTTTCGATCGCCAAAAAGATGGCATCGACGGGACCGTCGCCGCCCGCCAGCTCGGTTTGCTCGACGGTTTCGCCGCGTCGAAGTTTCAAGGTGACTCGCGGCGTGCGGCCCAATCCGCAATCGAGCTGGTAATCGTCGAGCGTCCACACGTCGGGAACGATTTGCGATTGTTGCTCGATCAACGCGGCCAGGTCGCCGTCGTAGACTTCCTTCTTTTTGTCGGCAAGGACCTTGAACTGACGAAAGACCTCGTCCAACTGTTCGGGGGTGAGTTCGTACCCCAGGGCCCTTGCGCGGGCGGCCAATGCGGCCCGTCCGCTGTGCTTGCCCAGCACCAAGTCGCTGTGGGTGAACCCGACATCCTCGGGCCGCATGATTTCATAGGTCGAGCGTTCCTTGAGGATGCCGTCTTGGTGGATTCCCGCTTCGTGCGCGAACGCATTTTGGCCGACGATCGCCTTGTTCCGCTGCACATGCATGCCGGTGATCCCCGACACCAGGCGGCTGGTGGGCACGAGTCGCTGGCTGACGACGTTGGTATCGGCGTGGTACACGTCTTGGCGCACCCGCAATGCCATGACGACTTCTTCCAGGGCGCAGTTCCCCGCCCGCTCGCCGATGCCGTTGATCGTGCATTCGATCTGCCCGGCTCCGGCCTCGACGGCCGCCAGACTGTTCGCCACGGCCATCCCCAGATCGTTATGGCAATGAACGCTAATGACGGCCTTGTGGATGTTCTTGACGCGTTCCCGCAGCGTCAAAATCACGCGGTGCATGTGGGCGGGCGTGGCGTACCCGACCGTGTCGGGAATGTTCACCGTCGTCGCCCCGGCGTCGATGGCGGCTTCGACGACCTGGCAAAGGAAATCGAGCTCGGTGCGGGCGGCGTCTTCGGGCGAAAATTCGATGTTCGAACAGTACGAGGCGGCCCGCTTCACGCCGGCCACCGCCCGCTCGATGATCTCTTCTTTGCCCATTCGCAGCTTGTGTTCGCGGTGAATGGCACTGGTAGCCAAAAAGACGTGGATTCGCGGCTCTTCCGCCTTCTTCAGGGCCTCCCAAGCCCGGTCGATATCTTCGGGACGGCACCGCGCCAAGCCGCAAACGACGACGCCCTTGACCTGCTCCGAAACCGCCTTGACCGCTTCGAAGTCGCCGGGCGAGGCAATCGGAAAACCGGCTTCGATGACGTCGACGCCCAATTGCACGAGGGCTTGTGCCACCTCGAGCTTTTCGGCGAGGTTCATGCTACAGCCGGGCGACTGTTCGCCGTCCCGCAGGGTTGTGTCGAAGATGACGATCCGCCGGGGAGATTTGTCGAGGGCCGATGAGGAACTGCTTGCCATGATTCGCTTGTATCCTTCGATGATCTCTTGAAGTTCAGTCGTCCGCGATCACATGCCGCCGATCTTTCCGTTTCGCCCCTGTACCGGGCGAAAACGAAACTCCCGATTCGTGGGAAAACTGCCGCCTGTGATCGCTTTGTCGAAATTTACGTCCCCATACCAACGACCGTGTGCCGACCCTTGGTCGGCGGATGCAACACCAACCAGGCCCTCGTGGGACGAATACGGCGGACGGAACGACGACGGCAAATCATGAAAATCACCTAGGCACGAAAAAACCCGAGACCGGTTCAGGGCCTCGGGTTCGTTGATTTCTCTTCGACGATCGATTGAAACGCTGCGCGAACCCATCGGCCCCTACACAAGGGGCAAAAGCAATAAACCGAGAAGGTCGCACAGCAAAATGTTCATGACAAATCGATGCCGAAATAATTCGATGTTACCGACGGAACTTCTTAACTCTACTCCTCTTGCTTCGGCCGGTCAAGACGCACCGATCCACAGAATCAAGGCGTTTTGGAAAGTTTGGGCAAGCACCAGGTCGCCTAATCACCCGCCCGCAAAACCCGCACATGCTGTTTTCTTCCCAAGAATCGCCCAATACTCGGCCGATTTCCTCAAGTGCACGTGACTTCGCAACGGTGGCTGCTCGACGGTGCGGCTAGGCTTTTTTGGGAAACCTCTCTTGGTCCGGTGCCTTTCGATTTGCTAAGCGTTACCGGCTGAGGTGGTGCTTGGCCCTGGAAACATTGTGGGTGGCGCTATGCCGGGTGAACATCTCGATTTGTCGAGCGAACCGGAACACTCGTCGCGCGATGCATCGCGGCGTGAAAAACTGCGTCGATTTCTCGGCATTCATTTCGCCTGTTGCGATGTGTACGTCCGCATCTACTTAAACGCCAAGGGAACCGCTTACGAAGGTCGTTGTCCGCGGTGTTGCCGTCCCGTTCGCATTCGCGTCGGGGAAAACGGCACGAGCGCCCGCTTCTTCACAGCCTACTGATCCGCTTCTGCCGCGACGGCCGCCGCCGATGACTTCTCTCTTGCCCGCCAACGTCAACGAGGCCCCTCCCCCTGCTATCGCCATCTGCCGCGCTTTCGGCTATGATCGCGTGATGGGGTTTTGGGGCGTTTTGATCGATTCGCAACGAGTATTCACCGGACGGCCGCACGCCGATTCTTGCCCGGTTTAGGAGCAATCATGCAGCGACCGGTCATCATCGACTTGGACCAAACCGACGATCCCCGCGATGTCGTCCATCGAACCGTGGAAGCATTGGTCGAAGGCAAGCTGGTCGTCATCCCCACCGAGACGGTTTACGGGCTGGCCGCATCGGCATTGTCGCCCGAGGCCGTCGAGCGCATCGCCGAAATCAAAGGCCGCGACACGCATCACCCGTTCGCTTTGGCGGTACGAAGTGCCGACGTCGTCGCCGATTTCGTGCCCGACCTGCCGCCGTTGGGCGAGCGATTGGCCCGACGTGCCTTTCCCGGCCCGGTCACGCTCGTGTTCGAAACGAATCACCCCGACAGTCTGGCGCAACGTCTTCCGGCAAGCGTGATTCCTCGCGTGCGACCGCACAACACACTCGGATTTCGCGTGCCCGATCACCCCGTAGCCTTGGATATCTTGGAATTGCTGCCCGGGCCGCTGGTTTTGACCAGCGTCAACAAGTCGGGCGATCCACCGGCTCGGTCGGCCGAAGAAGTCGATGCCGCGCTGGGCGAGTCGATCGACATCATCTTGGACGACGGTCCCTGCCGCTACGGTGAACCGTCGTCGGTCGTGAAAATCACCGCCGACGGCCGCCTCGAAATCTTGCGCGCCGGGGCCGTCAACGAAGCGACCCTCAAGCGGTTGTCGGCCGTGGTGATCTTGTTCGTCTGCACCGGCAACACCTGCCGAAGCCCGATGGCCGAAGTATTGTGCCGTGCAAAGTTGAGCGAGAAACTCGGCATTCCCGCCGACAAGCTCGACGAACACGGCGTGATCGTGATGTCGGCCGGACTATCGGCGTTTCCCGGCGGCGCGGCCAGCCCCGAAGCCGTCGAAGTGCTGGCCGAACGCGGCCTTTCCCTCGAATCGCACATGTCGCAACAGGCCGGCGATGCGTTGATCCGCTACTGCGATCGCATCTATACGATGACCCGGTCGCATCGCCAGGCGATCGTCCACCATTGGCCGGAAGTCGAAACGCGCGTTTCGGTGCTTGCCCCCGACGGTTCCGACATCTGCGATCCGATCGGCGGTTCGAAAGACGTATACCGACAGTGCGCCGACCAAATCGATCAGGCACTGGAGCAACGCCTCGGCGAGCTGCTCGCCATCATCGGACAACCGACATAACCCCCCAAATCAAAACACGTTGCGTCGATGACGCTGTTTCCCCCCTTGTGATCGATCGGCATGCGCGTACAATTCCATGCCTTGCCGAGGCCCCTGCCTCCCTCGCGCGGGCAAATGGCACACCCCGCCAGAGAGGACGATTGTTGCCTCGACGAATCGTGTGCCGGTATCATCGATTTGTTTGCGGCGTGTCCGGGGCGACTCGAGAGCGAATCGGGCGAACCCGGTGTCCCGCGTTTTTGTCCGAGAGTTGCACTTGGACGTACGGCCACACGGCGTTCCGTGACGTGACGCGAGAACGGGGCGCGGGCGGCCGAAATTTCAGTCAGTTTGGAATCACGGCGAATCCGGCGGGCCTTGGGGCTTGTCGACGCCGAAGCATTATTCTGCGGTAGCTTCCCATCGAAGCGGCCGCCGGGTGACGACACAAATGCGCATTGCCATCGGAAGTGATCATCGCGGTTTCGAAGTTCGTAATCGTCTGGCCAAGTTCGTCGAATCGCTCGGCCACGAAGTCGAATTGTTCGGCGGCGACGACAAAACGCCGGTCGACTATCCCGACGTCGCCGAAACGGTGGCGCGCAAAGTCGTCGCCGGTGAATTCGACCGCGGCATCCTTCTCTGCGGCACCGGGCTGGGAATGTCGATCGCAGCCAACAAGGTTCCCGGCGTGCGGGCGGCCGCCTGCCACGACCAACTGACCGCCGAAATGAGCCGTCGGCACAACGACGCCAACGTGCTTTGCATGTCGGCCGAGTTGCTCGGCGAACGCCTGATGAACGAAGTCGTGCGCATCTGGCTGACCACCGACTTCGAGGGCGGACGCCACGCGCGACGCGTCGAGAAGATCGCCGCGATCGAACGCGCCGTCCAAGAAGAGAACTGCTCGAAGTCCTCAAAATCGACATGATCGGCACGCGAGGGCCGGTTCCCCGACTCGGCCCCGTCTCTCCCACTTCGTGTTTCTCCCCCGACGGGGCGATGCAAGCGGCAGAAATTTTTCGCGTTGTTCCGGCTGTGTTGACGGCGATTTCCAGATTTCGCAGAAATCGACCGGTTTTGCTTATTGCGGCTAAAGTCGGCCTTGGTACAGTCGAATCTTAGGGATCCCGAAACGGCATCCCCAATGACGAACCAAGCGGATTCGAGCGGAGCCTTCCGCGTGTGAACGCCCGGTCGAACCGCACGTGCAATTGGCCTTTGTCTTGCCGCATTCGAGGACTGCACCGCCGATGGGAGAAACCGGTCGACGCCATTCCGACGATATCGATCTGCTGCTGCGGAACGCCGAGTTGCGAACCGAGCTGGAGCCGTACTACGACGACTCGATCAGCCGCGTGAACATTCACCGGCTTCCCTTGGCGGCCGAGAACGAATACTTGGCCTCGATGCTGGCCTGGGAGATGGCTCCCGTGTTGCCCATCTATCGCTGGTTCGAACCGGAACTTCGCCTACCGCGGCCGGAAGTCCTCAGCGACGAAGAGGTTCGCGAAATCCTCGACGACGTGATCCAGAAGCTCTTCGAAAAGCGGATCGTCCTAGAATTCACCGATCATTTGAGCGATCGCGAACTGTACCGGTTGATCTACCGCGATATTCTCCCCTCTCGCGAAAAGAAGCTCGACCTGGGAAACAACTATCTGCACTGGGACTGCGCGTTCGCCAACGGCGATCCCGAAGTTTGGTTGCGATATTACGCCAGCGAAGAAGAACGGCAAGCGTGGGCGACGATGTACAAGCAACCGCTGCCGCCGCGGGAAGATCCGCCGTTTCGTCGCAACCTGCCGAAAGCCCCGCTTTGATCGGTGAATCGAACGATTTGCTTTCGGGGTCCGAGCCGCTCGCCCGCCCGACCGCGCATGCCGCGTGCTCGTCCGATCGCGTATTCGTCTAACTTGACCGCTGCGGTCCCTAGATGCTACAACCCGAAGGGGCGAGGGGGTGTTGCGGAACGCACCCCGCATTCGACCGTCGCCGATTTTCGTCCGCTTCCACCGCCTTCTCGACTACGGTCTCGATCATGGCCTTGGTAACATTGCGGGTTCTTGACGGTGTCGATCAGGGCAAGACCTTCGAAAACTTGCCCACGCCGATCACCATCGGTCGAGAAGACGGTAACGTCATTCAACTCAATGACGAGCGGGTCAGCCGCTACCACGCCAAGATCCTCGAGGACCAGGGGCGCTTGGTCATCACCGACCTGGCGAGCACCAACGGCACGAAGGTAAACGGCGAAAGCGTGCAGGTGGCGTTGATTCGGCCGGGCGACTTGATCGGCATCGGCCGGTCGACGCTTCTGGTCGGCTCGCGAGAAGACATCGCTCGGCGTCTTGCCCAACTTCGCGAGCTCGATTCGTCGATCGACGAAGAAGCCGAATTGTTCGGCGGCGACCCCTCGGCTGCCACGAACGAACTCGACCTGGAATTGGCCTGGGAAGCCCACGCCGAAGGGCTCAGCCCGCTTCAACTTCTCAAGCCGCCGGACTTGCCGCCGCGTCTTTCGCCGGGTCAGGCCGCTCAACTGTGCGAAGTTTTCCAGTATTTGCACGCCAAGATTCGCCGGCTGGTGCGTTCGGCCGACATCTCGCGGAACGGTCGCACGATCACGATCGGCGAGCGGGAATGGCAGAATCTGCTCGATCTTTACGACCGCTTGGCGAACTACCTGCGTCAAATCGGCAATCCGCACGACGCGCCTTGATCTCCCGATCGCTATCCCCTTGCTAATCGTCGCCGGCCGACGGATGCCTGCCCGCGAGGGGACCAAAGCCTCCGGCCCGGTTGTTGTGTCGGCAGTGCTTGCGCGAGTACAATTCGATGTCGCCGCGCGGGGCGTTCGACGGCGTCGAGCGGCGAACCAAGTCTTCCTGTCTCTCCCAAACCTCCCAGGCTTTCAGCCGTTCGGTTCGGCAGCAGCACGAGGCGGACGAACAGTCCGCACGGAGAGACCGAATAGCCGAGTTTCGACTCGTTCACCATACATTCGGGGGATCAAGGATGAGCTCGCGGCCCTTCGTTCACCTCCATTGCCACAGCCACTACAGTCTTCTCGACGGTGCCGGAACGATCGATCGGTTGCTCGAACGGGCGAAGCAGCAATCGATGAACGCCCTCGCCCTGACCGATCACGGCAACCTGTTCGGGGCCCTCGAGTTCTATCAAAAGGCCAACAATCTGGGCATCAAGCCGATCATCGGTTACGAGGCCTACGTCGCGCCCGAAAGCCGGTTCCAAAAAAGCGCCTCGAGCATGAAAGAGGCCAGCTACCATTTGACGCTGTTGGCCATGAACCGCACCGGCTTCAAGAACCTGTTGCGATTGGCCAGCGCGGCGTTTTTGGAAGGATACTACTACCGGCCGCGAATCGACAAAGAGTTGCTCGCCGAGCACAACGAGGGCTTGATTTGCCTTTCGGGCTGCGCCTCGAGCGAATTCAACCGCGCGTTGTTGAGCAAGGCCGATCTCGACATCCAAAAGGCGCAACAAATCGCCGACTGGTTCCGCAGCATCTTCGGCGATCGCTACTTCATCGAGATCCAGAACAACGGCCTGGACATCCAGCGGCTGGCCACCGAAGGCGCCGTCGATGTCGCCAAGAAAATGGGCATTCCGTTGGTGGCCACCAGCGACGTGCACTACGTGAATCCCGAAGATGCCGAGGCGCAAGACATTCTGCTGTGCGTGAACACGGGAAAGTTCCGCACCGATCAGAACCGCATGCGGATGGAAACGAACGAGTTCTATCTGCGCGGTCCCGAAGAGATGTACGCGGCCTTCTCGGGACTGGAAGACGCGGTGCAACGCAGCCAAGAGATCGCCGACATGGTCGACATCGACCTCGAACTCGGCGTTCGGCACTTCCCCGTCTACACCCCGCCCGACGGGAAAAGCTCGGAAGAATTCCTGCGCGAGCTGTGCATCGAGGGGTTGAAAAAACGCTACGCGAACGATCCCCGACGTTGCAAGAACGGCGAGCTGGCTCCCGAGGTGATGGAGCGGCTGAACAAAGAGCTGTCGGTCATCAACAAGCTGGGATTTCCGAACTATTTCTTGATCGTTTGGGACTTCGTCAATTTTGCACGGTCGCGGGGCATCGAGGCCACCGCCCGCGGTTCCGGCGTGGGCTCGTTGGTGTGTTACGCCTTGTTCCTCAGCCACGTGTGCCCGCTGGAATACGACCTGCTGTTCGAACGGTTTCTCGACGAAAACCGTCGTGAGGCACCCGATATCGATATCGACTTCTGCCAACAGCGCCGCGGCGAGGTCATTCAATACGTCAAAGAAAAGTACGGCCACGACACGGTGGCCCAGATCGGCACATTCGGCACGATGGCGGCGAGGGCGGCGATCCGCGACGTCGGCCGCGTGTTGGG
>CAYVVR010000127.1:0-8878 GCA_964454655.1 uncultured Planctomycetaceae bacterium
TCGTTGTACAGGCCGAGGTAGTTTGCCGCGATCGCCCCGCGGGAGAAGCCGCAGAGGAAAATTTCCGCCGGATTGCCCCCGTAGCGTTCGCACACACGACGAATGTTCGTCAACGCGTATTCGATCGTTTCGCGTTCCGAGCCCCACCAGCGGACGACCGACCGATCGCCTTCGACATACGGCATGACCAACCAAATCGCGTTTAGATGTTCGGCGATCGCGTAGCCGAGGTTGGCGTCTTTCACTTCGCCGGTCGATCCCGACAGCGGAAAGTAATTGCCCGTGTACTCGACGATGACCGGGTGCCGTTCACCGCGGCGGTATCCCGTCGGCAGGTACAGCGAATAGTACACCTCGGTACCGGCGTATTCGGGCGGGACGACCTTGACCCGTTTGCCCGGGGCGGGCGGGCCTTCCTCCATCGGCGGCACACGCCGCACCGGCTCGGTACCGACGGAAACAGCCGTCCATACGAGGACGATTCCCAAGCCCGCGAGACTTCGCAAGGCTGCGCGTTGCATCGGGGATTCTCCAAGACGAGGAGGAAACGAAGAAACGTTTCTATCGTAACAGTGAACGCAACAAACGGCCGCGCAGCAAGGCGAAAAGATTGCCGGAAAACAAGAAAAGGAGATTTCCGCTTGCGGCACGTGACTTCAGCGGGAGAATGCGCACAAAAAAGCTCCGGCGATCGCGAGGCCACCGCCGGAGCCAAGCTTTCTTTTCGCAAAAGCGACGGGCCCCCACCGCCTTTTGCGTGACGAAAAGTCAGTGCAGCGGTGCGCCGGGAAGTTTTTCTTGAACCGACCGGTAGTAATCTCGCAGCTTCAGTCGCGAGGCCGCCGCTTCGTCCAAGATCGCGACCGTGTCGCGGTGCAGTTGCAACGCGCTGGCGGTGATCATGCTGGTGACCGGCCCCTCGATGGCCGCTGCCACGGCCTCGGCCTTGGCTTCCCCGGAAGCCAAAAAGACGATCTTTTTCGCTTCGAGGACGGTACCGACCCCCATCGTGATGGCGTAGGTCGGTTTCTCTTCGTCGGTGTCGAAAAACTCGTCGAGGGTGTCGAGGGTCTTTTGAGAGAGGGTCTTGATACGCGTGCGCGAGCCGAGTGAGCTTCCCGGTTCGTTGAAGCCGATGTGACCGTCCGGTCCGACTCCCAAGATTTGCAGATCGATCCCGCCGCACTCGGCGATCCGCCGCTCGTACCAGTCGCAAAACGCCCGATAGTTCGCCGTCGTGCCTGAGGGGATATGAATGTTCTGCGGCAGAATGTTCACGAACTTGAAAAAGTGTTCGTGCATGAAATAGTGATGGCTCTTCAGGTGGTCCCGATCGAGACCGACGAATTCGGCGAGATTGAACGTCGTCACCCGCGAAAAATCGAGATGTTCTTCGCGATGAAGGCGTGCCAGTTCGGCATACAGCCCCTTGTGGGTTTCGCCGGTCGCCAACCCCAACACGGCGTCGGGCTTTTCGTTGAGCGTTTCGGCCACCAGTCGGGAAGCCACACGGCTCATGGCGTCGTAGTCGGGCGTGATGATGACTTCCATCGAAACGACTCCTGCTTCTGTTCGGGGTTCCCGCAAAGGCGGATGGGGATCACGTTTCGTCGGTCTTCAAGATATGCCGATTGTGAGAGGCGGTCCGCTGCGAATCAAGCGGGCGACGCGGTTTCCCTGCCGAAACGTGCCGTTCAGTCGCGGATGACACGCGCAAGCAGCGCCAATGCCGCGGTTTCGATCCGCAAGATGCGGCGTCCCAAGTCGACCGGTCGGCAACCCGCTTCGATTGCTGCCTGAACTTCGGCATCGGTGAAGCCGCCCTCGGGACCGACGCACACGCCCACCGCCTGCGGCGAGTCGTCGTCGCACACGCTGCGTGCCGCCGCCTCGGGCGTCGTCCATATGTCGTCCGGCAGCTCGAGACGTTCTCGCGGATGGGCGATCAGGCAAACGGCCGGTCGCAACGGCGAGTGCAACCACGTGTTCCAGTCCATCGGCGGGACGATTTCCATCAGCCGCGTGCGACCGCATTGCTTGCTAGCCTCGATGACGAACCGTTCCAGTCGCTCGATCTTTGGCTTGACGACGCTTCGCGTGGTAAGCAGGGGAATGAAGCAGGCCGCTCCCAGTTCGACGGCTTTCTCGATCAGAAAGTGTTCCCGGTCGCCTTTGGGAATCGCCGAGGCCAAAACGACGCGGCACGACGCCTCGCGGTCGACGTGTCGCCGGTTCTCGACGGCCAGCGTAACAGACCGCTTGGCGATCGCGGTGATGCGGCAGTCGAATTCGGTTCCCGACCCGTCGAACAAGACGATTGAATCACCGACTTGCGCCCGCATGACTCGCGAAAGATGGTGCGCATCGCCGCCGGTCAACTCGACCGTCGATGCGTCGTCGGCGATTCGTTGAGGGCTGAAATAACGATCGGCCATCAGTCGGAAACCATTTCTTCGCAAGGAAAGACGTGGAATGCAGGAAGAATGGGCAAAGTGATGCGTTGTTGTCGGGTGTTCGGAATCAAGATTTCGGATCGATTCTACCGAAGACACAAAAGACACGGTACCGCTGCGCCCCGTCTGCGCGAGGGGCGAGGGAACGCCGAATTTTCGGGAAGGAGCCGAGATGGCCGGGGACGGATTACCGAACTACCTCCAGTATTGGGGGGTAAAAACGCGACCCTTTTCCACGTCGGTCGATCCGACCGCCTATTTTCCGGCGGCGACCGCCGAAGAAGCCCTTGCGCGGATGGACTTCGTCGTCGAGCAAGGCCGGACGGCGGGTGTGCTCGTCGGTGCCTCGGGCGTAGGAAAAACGTTCTTGTTGGACGTTTTCGCCTATCAGCAACGCGCGAAGGGGGCCCAGGTCGTTCGCTTGAACCTGCGAGGCGTGTGGCCGGAAGATTTCACCCCGCTGTTGGCCGATGCCGTGGCGGTCGACGTGGCAGACGGCTCGGGCTGGCGCTTGTGGGGGGCGGCGGTCGACCGAATTCGGGAATGGCTCTTTTGCCGCGTGCCGGTGGTGTTTTTGATCGACGACCTCGGCGCGGCCCGACCCGGCGTCGAAGACTACCTGGTCCGCCTGGCCCGCGTGCGCGGCGGCGATTTTGCGCGGCTGCATTTTATTTTCGCCGGCCGCGGCCCCGAGTTGGTGCGACAATGTCGTAGCCTGCTCGACTTGGTCGACTTGCGGATCGAATTGGAGCCTTGGGAACCCGACGAAGCGGCGGCCTTCGTCGAGCGGCGGTTGCACGCCGCCGGCGCGCCGAGCGATCGCGTGCTCTTTTCTGCCGATGCCGTTCTTCGCATGTGGGAACTCGTTTGCGGCGTGCCGCGTTCTTTCGTGCGTTTGGCCGATTTGTGCCTGTTGGCCGGAGCCGGGGAAGAGTTACCGAAGATCGAGGCAGAGACTGTCGACGGGGTCTTCCACGAACTGTTCGGCCCGGCGATGACCTGCGTCGGGGCCGATGCCGACGAGCCGGAGTGGGATATTACCTGGGAAGAGAACGCCGATTTCGATTGATCGCCGGTTGCATGCCCATCGGCGCCCCCCGACAGTTCTTCGCACGGTACGCACAACGGCACGTGTTTTCTCCTTCGTTTCTTGCTTTTGGGGTGAATTGGTCGAAAAGGCCTATCGGCGGAACTATAATCGCCGGGTATGCCGACCGACGACCATTCCCGAAC
This sequence comes from uncultured Planctomycetaceae bacterium, assembly GCA_964454655.1. GTDB lineage: Bacteria > Planctomycetota > Planctomycetia > Pirellulales > Thermoguttaceae > CAYVVR01. The sequence continues at coordinate 3,687 of CAYVVR010000127.1, forward strand.
TCGCTTTCACGTGGTCCATTTCGACGATCTGCCGGGCGTGCCCTGTCCGTGCGGAACGGCGCGGCGTGCGTTTGCCGATGTGGCCGACGTTCCTTTGACGATCCATCGCACCGAGATCGTCGGGGCTGCGGAACCTCATTATCACCGGCGGCTGACGGAAACGTACTACGTGCTGGAATGTGATCCCGATGCAGCGCTCGAGTTGGACGGACGACGCATTCCGGTACGGCCGGGAAGTTGCGTCGTCATTCCGCCGGGAGTGGTCCATCGGGCGATCGGGACCATGACGATTCTGAACATCGTCTATCCGAAGTTCGACCCGACCGACGAATATCCGGCGGAAGACGGTTCCCCCGGCACTTGATGCGATCTTGTTCGGCAGATGTCGCCCACCGGGACCTCGGCGTCGTCGGCGAGAGGCAACTGAGAATTGCGAACTGGGAGCAGCCGACATGAATCTCACGCGGGCACCTTCGAAAACACGTTTCGTCGAGCAACGGCGCTGTGTCGCAACGTTTTATCGCACAATGGCTTACGGCATCGCCGTGTTGCTCGGTCTGTGGGTGGGGGCAGCGTTGGCCGACGATTGGCCCCAGTTGGGCGGATCGCCCGGCCGTAACGCGGTTTCGGCGGCGAAGGGCCTGCCCATCGAATTCGAACCCGGCGATTTCGACGCCGACGGCAATCCCGATCCTGCCTCGCCGGGAAAGAACATCTTGTGGACGGCACGACTAGGGACGGAGACCTACGGTACGCCGGTCGTAGCCCGCGACAAAGTGTTTTGTGCCACCAACAACGGAGCGGGCTACTTGGCTCGCGTTCCTGCCGACGAGGACTGCGGTTGCTTGATCGCTTTTCGTCGTGATGACGGGCAATTCTTGTGGCAATACACCGCGCCGGTGTTGGGCGACGAAAGCATTAACTGGCCCGAGCAGGGCATTTGCAGCACGCCCCTGGTCGAAGGGGAAAGACTTTGGATCGTGACGAATCGTTGCGAGGTCGTGTGCCTCGATACCGAAGGGTTCCGCGACGGCGAGAACGACGGCCCCGTGACCGATGAGGAATCGACCGAGATTCACGAAGCCGACGTCGTGTGGCGATTCGACATGCGCACCGCGTGGAACGTTCATCCGCTCTACATGACGGCGTCGTCGGTGACGGCGGTGGGCGATTTGCTGTTCGTTTGCACGTCGAACGGAACCGACGAGAAGGGCGTCGTCGTGGCTCCCCAGGCACCGAGTTTCGCGGCTTTCGACAAGAACACCGGCGAACCGGTGTGGACGTCGAACTTGCCGGGCGAAAACATCCTGCAAGGGCAATGGTCGTCGCCCGCGGCCGGGGTACTCGGCGGGGTGCCCCAAGTGTTGTTCGCCGGAGGAGACGGTTGGGTGTATGCCTTCCGGGCCGATGTGCGTACGAATCCGCCCGAACTGCTCTGGAAATTCGACGCCAACCCGAAGACCGCCGTCTACAAGAAAGGCGGGCTGGGCGATCGCAACTATCCGATCGCTGCGCCGGTGATTGCGGGCGAACGCGTGTACATCAGCACCGGGTGTGATCCGCAGTTGGGCGACGGGCAAGGTGATTTCTGGTGTATCGAGCCGGGAACGCGCCGCGGCGATATCAGCGCCGAGTTGGTCGTCGACGCCGCGGGAAAGCCGGTGCCGCCCGCCCGCGAGCGGGCCGTCGATCCCGAAGCCGGTCAAAAAGTGGTTCCCAACCCGAACTCGGCCGTGGTGTGGCATTACCGCGGTGAAGATGTCGACGGCAACGGCAAGGTCGACTACGAAGAGGCGTTCCATCGCACGTTGGGCTCCCCGGTCGTCGTCGACGGATTGGTGATCGTCGGCGATTTCTCGGGAATCGTGCATTGTTTCGATGCCGAGACGGGGAAGCATCTGTGGTACTACGACATGTTCGCCTCGGTGTGGGCGTCGCCTGTGGCGGTCGACGGCAAGATCTATTTGCCCGACGAAGACGGCGACGTGGCCGTCTTCCCGATTACGCGTGAAGCGACGGAGCCGCTGGCCGAGAACATGATGCTCGAAAGCGTTTACGGCTCGCCCGTGGCCGTTGACGGTGTGTTGTATATCGCCGCGCGGAATCATTTGTTCGCCGTTGCCGAAAAAGATGACCGGCCGTAGACGCCGGACGAACCTATCGTACCGGGACGATCCGTTACCCTGAGGAGTGTCGCCGATGAAACGCATAGTATTTTGGTTGGTGTGTGCGGCGGTCGTCGGAGGGGCGGTCGCCTCGGTACGGGCCGAAGCGCCTTCGGGCGTGTTGCAGCTTCATCCCGAGAATTCGCGTTACTTCTTGTGGCGAGGCAAGCCCACCGTCTTGATCACCTCGGGTGAGCATTACGGCGCCGTGCTCAATCTCGACTTCGACTACCGGCGATATCTGGCGACGCTGGCCTCCGACGGGTTGAATTTGACCCGCACGTTTTCCGGCACGTATCGCGAAGTCGCAACGTCGTTCGGTATCACCGATAACCCGTTGGCGCCCAAGCCGTTGCGGTACATCTGTCCGTGGGCTCGAAGCGAGACACCCGGCTACGTCGACGGCGGGAACAAGTTCGATTTGCAACGGTGGGATTCCGCATATTTCGCGCGATTGCACGATTTCATGCGCGAGGCCGCCCGACGCGGTGTCGTCGTCGAATACAACTTGTTCTGTCCGATGTATCGCGACGAGTTGTGGCAGGCCTGCCCGATGAACATCGCGAACAACGTCAACGGCGTGGGCGACGTGCCGCGGACCGACGTGTACACGTTGGATCACCCCGATCTGTGGGCGGTTCAAGCGGCGTTCGTTCGCAAGGTCGTCACCGAACTGAAAGATTACGACAACCTGTACTACGAGGTGTGCAACGAGCCGTATTTCGGCGGTGTACGTCTCGAGTGGCAACACGCCGTGGTCGACACGATCCGGGCCGTCGAAAACGAACTGGGCGTGCGACACCTGATCTCGATGAACATCGCCAACGGCCGGGCGAAAGTCGAGAATCCGCATCCGGAGGTGTCGATATTCAACTTCCACTATTGCGTTCCGCCCGACGTCGTAGCGCTCAATGCGCACCTGGTCGGCGTGATCGGCGAAAACGAAACCGGCTTTCGAGGCAAAGACGACCTGTTGTATCGCACCGAAGGGTGGGATTTCATCCTGGCAGGCGGCGGACTGTACAACAACCTCGATTATTCGTTCACCCCGGCGACGCCCGACGGCACGTTGCGCGACTATCGTTCGCCCGGCGGAGGAAGCCCCGAGTTGCGCCGCCAGTTGGGTATCCTCAAGCGATTCATCGAGTCGTTCGATTTCGTGCACATGAAGCCCGGCACGAAGACGATCCGAAGTGTGACGCCCGAGCTTTCGGCAAGCTGTCTTGCGCAGCCGGGGGTTGCCTACGCGGTGTATTTGCACGTGCCGCTGCCGAACAAGCCGAAGAAGGCCTTGTCGGAGTATCGCAAAAAGGGAATCCAAGCGGCATTGACGCTGAATGTGCCGCCCGGTGATTACCGCGCGGAATGGTGGAATACGAAAACCGGCGAAGTCGTCCGCGATCGCGCAACGGCCGACGGCAACGGCTTGCTGTTGAAGTCGCCGTCGTTCGACGACGACATTGCCTTGCGGGTGGTGCGCATCCACGAATGAGCAGTCGGCGGGGGATGCTGCGTGTCGACGTCTGCGAATTCTTTTCTGCACAAGGGGAAAAGGCAATGGATCGACGAGAGTTCTCGAAGCGAAGTTTGCTTTTGGGGTTGGGGGCTGCCGCGGGATTGACGGGCAACGGTGTTCTGCGGGCACAAGAGGCCGAGACGGCTGAGTTCTACACCGAACCGCCGAAAAAGTTACCCGTCCGCAAGTGCGACGTCGTCGTGGCGGGAGGTGGAACCGCGGGCGTGGTCGCCGCCTTGGCGGCCGCGCGGACCGGTGCGAAAACCATCCTCGTCGAACGTAAAGGCTACACCGGTGGAACCGTTACCGAAGGCGGCACGGCGCTGCACAGCTTTTTCAACTTGTGGAAGGCTTTTCCCGGCGTGAAGAAGCGGCAGGTCGTCCGCGGCATTCCGTCTGAAATCGTCGATGAGCTGATCAAGATCGGCGGTTGTAGCGGCCACGCCGAAATGGAACGCCGGTACGACTACGATTCGGTCTGCACGGCGATCGACACCGAGTTGTACAAGTTGATCACGATGCGCATGCTCGCCGAGGCGGGCGTGACGATGTACTTGAACACGTTCTTGGCCGGTGCGATCGTCAAAGACGGCCGCGTGCAGGGCGTGATCGTCGAGAGCCACGGCGGACGCGAGGCGGTCATGGCCTCGGCGTTCGTCGATTGCACCGCCTACGGCGATTTGGCGGCCGCCGCGGGTGCCGAGTACGAAGAGCCCAACGACTACGCCGTGTGCAACAGCTTCGGTATGGCGAATGTCGATATCGAACGCTACTACAATTTCTTGAAAGAACGTGAGGCCGTCGGGGAATTGGCCTGGGGCATGCGCGACGGCAAAGACCATCAGATCGTTCGCCTCAGCGGGCACGCTACGAAGATTTCCGACGAGTTCGCCGCCGGGGCGCGAGAGATCGGCATGTCGATGGTGACGACCACCGTCCACGACAATTACTTCATGTTCATCAAGATCAACATGAAGTTGCCGGCCAGCCCCACCGATCGCGACACCGTGTCGCAGGCCGAGCTGACGCTTCGCGAGCGGCAGTACCGAGCGATTCAATTGTTCCGGAAGTATGTGCCGGGGTGTGAAAACGCCTTCATCGCGCGCACCAGCCCGGGGCTGAACATCCGCCGCGCCCGGCACATCATTTGCGATTACGACATCACGCACGAAGACGTGATCGAAGGGCGGCACTTCGAGGACGACGTGTTCGTGTACGGTTTTCACGATTACGCACCGCGCTACCAAGTCGCCAACGGTGGAACCTACGGGATTCCTTACCGCGCGTTGTGCGTGAAAGGCCTCGACAACTTGCTCGTGGCGGGAATGATGATCACCGGCGATCATCGGGCGCACATGTCGACGCGAAACACGGTCAGTTGCATGGGCCAAGGTCAAGCGACGGGAACGGCCGCCGCGCTCTGCGCTGCCGGGCGATGCGGCACCCGCGAACTGCCTTACGGTGTGCTGCGCGATGCTTTGACACGAGGCGGCGTTTACTTCGAAACGTGA